>JBOGQR010000057.1:0-9515 GCA_050749225.1 Nitrosopumilaceae archaeon
GGCTGAAGGCGCTCAAATTTTCGGCCAACGCCGCCAATTTCTACTGCTTCTTTATCAAACAAACGCAATCCAGGTGCTGTTTTTCTTGTGGAGTAGAGTTTTACTTTTGGATTTACCTTTCTCATTTTATTTACAAGATGATTGGTTTGAGTTGCAATTCCGCTCATTCTGGATAATAAATTGAGCGCAGTTCTCTCACATGGCAATATTATATGGGCAAAACCTGAAACAATCATTATCTTCTGATTTGGTTTAATTTTCGAGCCGTCTTTTTTTAGAATTTTTACTCTACATCCTCTTGAGACAAATATGTATTTTGCATATTGTACTCCAGCTATCATTCCTTCCTGTCTTGAAATTATGCTTGCAGTAATTTTTTTTCTTGGTAAAAGATTACTTGTAATGTCTCCTTTTCCAATATCTTCAGCTAAAAAATTATCAAGAGATTTTTTTGCACGTATAAGCAATCTAGGTTACCTTGAGAGCATACTTGCCCATTACTGTTATTCCAAGAGTCTTTGCAACTACGGATGTAGCTGGATCAACAATAAGAATAGCACCACTCCAATCTCGTGCAAGATCTGCTGATTTGCAATTAGGGCATACCTTACCTACTGTTACAAATTTACATTTTCTACAAGCCATTTCTTTTACCATGTTAATCTCACTTTGCTTCTACTATCTTCTTGGCTTTTTCAGCTGATGGAGCTTTAGCTTTTTCAGCTTGAGCGGCTGGTGGTGATTTTGGTTTCTTTATCTCCTCTTCTATCCACTCGTCTGCGCCAAGGAAAGGTTGTCTGCATGTAATGCCTATCTTCATGGCTGCAGTTTTTCCAAGAGAAACTGCAGTTATTCTTGCGCGAAGTGTAGTGCCAATTCTCATTGTCCTTCCACTTTGGTTGGCAAGTATCAAGCCAGATTTTACATCACTTTTTAGATAATCATCCATAATTTGTGAAAGATGCAACAATGCATCTGTTGCTCCAATTCTTACAAATGCGCCAAAGTCTGTAATCTCGACAATCTCTCCTCTGACAATTTCTTGAAGTTTTGGATAAAATGTTAAAGCTGTAAATTCGACTTTGTGATATGTGCCACCATCCCCAGAAACGATTTTTCCCATTTTTTCAACTTTGGTATCTAAAATCATAATTACATAACCAAGTTCCGGATTTATCATGCTCTCGTATTTTTCTCTAAGTATGGTAGTTGCTGCTTTTTTAAGAGACTCGCCAAACAGTTTGGGTGGAATCCTAACTACATCAGTAAGTGTGGATATAGAAAACATCTAAGAAATTTTAGAAAATTTCAATTTATGAATCTTTGGATGACAAAATCAGCCATTTTTGCCTATGTTTAAATATCGTGCTAGGATTTTTTCAATTTATGGTATCTGTAGACGATGTTCTTAAGACTTTGAGCACAGTAATTGATCCTGATCTAAAAAAAGACATTGTTTCTATGGGAATGATTAAAGATCTAGAAATTAACAACAATGATCTAAAATTTACTCTTGAACTTACAACACCCGCATGTCCATTTAATGATCAAATAGAAGAGGATGTTAGAAAAGCAGTAGGTACACTAGGAATTTCAAAACTTGATCTAAAGGTTACAGCCAAAGTAATGGAAGGTCGTGCACTAAGCATGGATGAAATGATGCCAACCGTAAAAAACATCATTGGTGTAGCAAGTGGTAAGGGTGGAGTGGGTAAGACAACAGTTTCAGTTAACCTTGCACTAGCTTTGGCACAGTCTGGTGCAAAAGTTGGATTGCTTGATGCTGACATTTACGGGCCTAGTGTTCCGTTAATGCTTGGCATGGGAAAATCTGTTATGGAGGTTGAAAACAACAAGCTACAGCCAGCTGAATCAAACGGTCTCAAAGTAGTTTCGTTTGGATTTTTTGCAGAACAAGATCATCAAGCAGCAATTTACAGAGGACCTATAATTTCAGGAATTGTCAAGCAGTTCCTTGTTGATACTAATTGGAGTGACTTGGATTATCTTATTGTAGATCTTCCTCCGGGAACTGGAGACATACCATTAACACTGGCTCAAACTATTCCTATTACTGGAATACTGGTGGTTACAACACCACAAGATGTTGCAAGTAATGTTGCTGTAAAGGCATTTGGCATGTTTCAAAAACTAAACATACCAATTATTGGCATAATAGAAAACATGAGCTACTTCAAATGCCCCGACTGTAACAAAGAACACCATATCTTTGGTAAGGGCGGGGCAAAAAAAATTAGTGAAAAATATGGTATTCCATTCCTAGGCGAGATTCCACTTAACCCTGGAATCATGGAAGGCTCTGACTCGGGCAGGCCCGTATTGGTGACAGATCCAAAATCCGCACATGCATCTGCATTTACTAATGTTGCAAAAAACGTTGCAGCAAGATGTAGTATATTGGCATCTCAGTTAAATGAAGAAATGAAGGCCGAAGTAGCTACACAAAAATAGTTTAAAACAAAGATATCTTGTGCATCTTCCAGATGACCTACGAGACAAACTAAAAAAGCCGTTAGGAGTCTTGCTCAAAGATACTGATGTAACTAAAGAGAATGTTTTGAAAAACATACCTCAAAATTCATTTATAATTTCAGTTGGAGATGCGACGACTGAAAAATTAATCAAGTATGGAATAGTACCATCACTGCAAATTGTGGATGGCGTAGAGAAGAGAGTTAAAAGAGACTTACCATCTGGAAATGTAACAACCACTTTAAGCTGTATCAACCCTCCTGCAGAAATTACAATCGAAGGTGTGAAAACAATAAAAAAAGCATTCCAGTCTCCAAAACCAGTAAGGATTACTGTTACTGGTGAAGAAGACTTGCTGGTTTTACCTGTTGTTGTCTATGCCCCTAAAAATTCGGTAGTTTTGTATGGTCAGCCAAATGAAGGGCTTGTAATTGTGTCAATAAATGCAGAGATAAGAAATAAAGCTCAATCAATCATGGATTCAATGAGTTAGATGAGCATCTGCATTATTGATTTTTGTTTTAAAAAATAGCACTAAAGAGATTTGTTTTTACTTTATGCAGATTGGGTGATTAAAACAATGTAGATCCGCACCTGTAACATCATCGCCTTTTATGTCTGCATCATGCAAATTTGTACCTGTGAGATTGGCATTGTGAAGATTTGCACGTTTGAGAAGAGCCTCAGACAGATCTGCTCCTGAAAGATCAGCCCCTGTGAAATCTGCCTCTGTCATATCAGCATAACTAAGATTTATCCCTGAGAGTTTTGCATTTACAAAGTTTGTTGCCATGAATGCCCCATTTTTCATGTTGGCACCTGAAAGATCTGCACCAGTAAGAATAGCATCGTTGAGGTTAACAAATTTACCGTTGACATTTGTAAGATTAGCACCTGAGAGATTGGCCCCCGCCAGTTGCGTATTTATCATCTCGGCATTTTGAAGATGTGCACCAACTAGATTGGAATGATAAAGATATGCCTTACTGATATTGGCGTGTTCAAAGTTAGTATTTGAAAGATTAGCATTGTGAAGATCTGCATGATTTAGGTTAGCTCCTGAAAAGTCACAATTGGACCAGTTGACTTTTGGGAATGTTCGGTCTGCACAGTTTTTGGTTGGAGTATCTAAAGCGGATTTTATCATAGGATAGTTTTTTGGTTCTAATTGCATTATTCCATGCTGAATAAGATATCTGATTGCTGACATATACTCAGAGTCACTAATTTTGTCTTCTGCCCACCACTTTGCATTGTCTTTTAGCCAAGATGGTATGATGTATTCTTCTCCATATGCAGAATATTTTGAAATTGATGAATTTGTAATTATGGAAAAAACAGCTATTACAACAAGTATGATAAGCACTAGTCTATTCATTAGGTCAAGCTAATGTCAATCATATTTAATTCGTCTATTCAAAATAATTTCCAAAACCAGCTTTTGATTCCAAGAATATGTAATACAAGCAAGTAAGACCTAAAGGTAACACGTACAATGAAATGATTTAGAATAATTCATGGGGGAATGATGACACGGTGGCTGTATGATCTATGATTAAGCTACACAAGTTCTGACCCTGATAACTATTTTGGTGGTAAAATAGAAAAAGTAAACTAGTTCAAACAGAACAATTGACAATTGAAATTAAACATTCTATAAAACACTAAATATTATGAAGATTGATCCTACTCTGCGATTTAAGATTCTAGAAAAGGCTGGGATTTATGCAAGCAGATTTGGAATACAAGAACCAAAGGTACTTCTTACCACTAAAGAAGTACTTGATGTGCCAAAAGAAATGACTGAAGGAAGGCGAACCTCCGCGTACAAATACTATGGGGTTTCCTACATGCAGCACAACATGATTTTTGTAAACGTTAGAAAAATGCCCGATGAAAAAACTCTAGAAAATACTATTGTACACGAATTGATCCATATGCGGTTCCCATATCTTAGCCACGGTAAAAGATTCAACAAACTAGTAAGACAAGGACTTGCGGGTAAAACGTTTGCACCATACAAGAAAAGAAAATAGAATTCTGTGTTCTAAAATGGTTTATATTTACCGCAAATAGGCAAAAATCTAGCAAATGACGCTCAAAGAAATGATTCCTGTTGGTGCGTCAATTATATCTTTTATCATTGCCGCAGTCCTTGCAGCATGGGTATCTAAACAGAAACCTGGAACACAACAGATGCTAGATATCTCAAACGCCGTTGGCGTTGGTGCAATGGCGTTTTTGAGAAGAGAATTTCGAATTGTTATTCCTATAGCAATAGGCCTTGCAGTCTTGATTGGTGCTGCAATTGGATTTACTAATGGTATTGCTTTTGCAGTTGGTGCTGGACTTTCCGCTATTGCAGGATTGATTGCACTAAAAATTACAGTAAAGGCAGCAGTTCGGGCTGCAAATGCATCAGGAAAAGGACTAGGACATACATTTGCCCTTGCATTTAGAGGAGGAGCAACAGTAGGTCTTGCTGTACCTGCTATGGCACTTTTGGGTATGAGTTTACTCTATTTCGCATTTCCAAGTCCTATTACAATCGCAGGAGTTGGTATAGGCGCTAGTTTGATTGCATTGTTTATCAGGGTAGGTGGTGGAATTTTCACAAAGGCTGCAGACATGGGTGCAGACTTGGTAGGAAAAGTAGAAGCAAACATCCCAGAAGATGATCCACGAAATCCAGCGACTATTGCTGATAACGTAGGAGACAATGTAGGTGATGCAGCTGGGATGGGCTCTGATATTTATGAATCATATATTGTAACCATGCTTGCATCGTTACTGATTGCTGGACTGATTGAACTTAATGGGAATCTGCTGTTTTATCCAATGTTAATTGGCGCTTCAGGATTGTTTGCATCAATAATTGGTATTGCAACAATAACTCCAAGAAAAATGACAGACGTAAACAAGCCACTTGCAAACGCATTTTATGTTTCTGCTGCAATAGCAATAGCACTTAATTTTGTTTTCACATATTTGTTTCTTGGTCAGACACATATTGCATATGCATTATTTGGTAGTACAGTCATAGGAGTTATTCTTGTCCCAGTAATACAGAGAATCACAGATTACTTTACAAGCTATAGATTCAAACCAGTCCAAGAAATTGCAGCATCTGCAAAATGGGGATATGCATCACTTACACTAATGGGAATCATTCAAGGAATGCGTTCAACTGGTCCATTTATGATTGCAATTGTTGTTGCTCTAGCTACATCATATGTACTAGCATCATCTGCGGCACCAGATCCTGCACAAGCTACACTTTATGGAATATTTGGTACTTCACTTACTGCCATGGCAATGCTAAGTCTTGCAGGAATTGTGTTGAGTATAGATGCATTTGGTCCTATCAGTGACAATGCTGGTGGAATTGTAGAAATGACAAGTATGGGAGAAGAAAATCGTAAAGTTACAGATGAGATTGATGCAGTAGGAAATACTACAAAGGCAGTGACCAAAGGGTTTGCAATTGCAAGCGCAGGTCTTGCTGCTTTAGCTATGATTCAGGCATTTCAGTATGAGGCAGGAAAAGTATTTCATCACGTTTTCGATTATAGTCTTTCAAACCCCGCAGTAGTTATTGGATTACTTGTAGGTGGGCTGTTACCGTTCTTTATTACCAGTCAGCTTATTGCTGCAGTAGCAAGGGCAGCTTCTAAGATGGTAGAAGAAGTAAGACGACAATTCAAAGAAACTCCAGACATTCTTACAGGAAAGACAAAACCTGACTATGCAAAATGTGTTGATGTTGCAACAGTAGCTTCATTGCGTGAGCTTTGGAAATCTGCAACAATAACGATTGCCGCTCCAATAATACTTGGTATAGTTTTGGGACCGTCTGCAGTAGTTGGACTTTTGATGGGTGCGGTAATTACAGGAATTTTCTTGGCCTTCCATCTGGCAAATACCGGTGGTGCATGGGACAATGCCAAAAAATACATGGAAATTAACAAACAAAAAGGAACGGAAGAACACAAGATAGCAATAGTCGGTGATATAATTGGAGATCCTTACAAGGACACTGCAGGACCTGCACTAAACACTGTCATTAAATTGTTAAACACAGTAGCAATAGTTTTCGTATCCGCATTTGTCGCTATTTTTGTTCTGTAGGCTAATCTGATTTTTTCTCATCAACAACTAGCGTCATGTCAAGCTCGTCTATTTGAGCCTCTATTGTCTTTCTCATTGCATTATTGTGTTGAGAACAGAACTTGAAAAAACCATCCACCGTCTCAAAACAACCGCATATCCATTGAGTTTGTATTTCTCCTTCTACAGTTAACCTGTTGTAAGTGACTTTATGTTTATCCATGTTTTTCACTTATGTAACTGTTTTAAAAATTATGATCTAGGCAATTTTGTGCCTACTATTTCATAAAATATGTGTAATAAGGTGGAAATAGGCTATAATTTCCAGTCCAGAGGTTAGCTATGAGCTAAGGTCACGAGTGATTCTGTTAGCTAACCGTTAGCTGTTACACAAATTTAGATACAAACTCTGTTATCTCAAAGTAGCTGAAACACGAGTGACGAAAACAGCTATCTAGCTATCTTAGCTGTTGCGTGCGTGTCGTAGCTAGTGACTGGCTCAGTTTTCACGAGTGACGGAACTAGAAAAAAAGAGTGACCTTATCTGTTTGGAGCTAAGCTTTTTGGAGTAAAACTTCACTGGTAAGGTAAACAGCTAAGCTTTTCTGATTTAGCTAATGCAGCTAAGCTAAACTGGCTAAACTTTTCTAATTTTAGCTTCACTGGTAAATCTTCGTAGTCTGTATAGACTGTAAATACCATGTGTTATGATTGTTGGAAAATCTTTAAGATCCAAATGCTTTTCATCTTTGGTATGTCATAAGAAAGAATGCCTCAAATTCTGCAAGGTTTGTTTTTTGGCATAATTTTATTATCATTAATTCTGATAATACCTTCAGCATTTGCTGATAGTTGGTATGTTGGAAAAGGACTCAAACAAGGCGATTACTTTAGGTACAATGTCTGTTGGATTGAGTGGCATAACTGTACTCCAGTTGAAATTGATTTCTGGATAAAGAATCAGACAGATAATGGAAGTGCTTGGAATCTAGAATTCTCAGCAATTGATGGTTCGATTATCCAAAAAGGCAATATAATGATAGGGACTAGTATCGCAGAACCGACTTACTCTGATCCAAATGTTGCTAATTATTCTAATGTTTACAAAAATACAATAGCATGGTTAGATCCTTTTACAAACAAAGAATACCCAAAAAATTTCACATATCCTAACTGGGGTAGGGTGGGAGATGATATTATGTCCCTAAATCCTACCCATCAGGAACAAGTTACCGTTAAAGCTGGTACGTTCAATGCTTGGCTCATTGCTTGGCACAAAGGTGTAGATAACAAAATCTGGATAGATCCTAACCTTCCTTTTCCAGTAAAAGCATCAGTCTACTCGGATGTTGCACAAGGAACGCCTCCACAGGGATTCATAATAGAATTATTAGAAACTGGAAATAGTCAAACAGAACCAAATTTCTTACAAGTGTCTTCTACATCACTTCCTACCATCTTACTTTCTCCATTAAAGCAATTCAAATCAGGAATTCCTGTAAACGATATTAGGTGCAAGCAAGATCTAACACTTGTAACTAGACCGTCGGATAATTCTTCTGCATGCGTAAAACCAACAACAGCATTCAAACTTGTTCAACGAGGATGGGGATCTTTAGTCATTTCTACCACAAAAACAATGAACATAGATAATACAAAATTCTCCGCAAATTATACCGTATCAAACGCAGAAATTCTCAATATTAGACTGGATATACCATCCCAATCAGTTTTTGTTACCATGCAAGCCAGTGGTGATGGTAACTTGATAATAACAATACCGCAAGAATTATTTAAAAATTCGAGAAGTGATTTGCATTATGCTGGTCTATTCGTAATAGAGGATGGTCGGGAAAATGAGTACAAGGAAATCAAAACAACATCTACCGACATAACTTTGTTAATTCCATTTGTTAATGGAACCAAGTATATAGAAATTATTGGGGCTTATTATTGAAACTAGACTCCTAGGTCACTAGATCTTTCTTTCTGAAAATAATTCATAGAAACTGACATGAATTTTCGTAGTCTCTATAAAGACTACGCAGAAGCTAACAGCTTCGGTTGTGCGTGAAAGATAAAGCTATACTGTGTCACTTGGAAGCTTCACTAAACTGCACATGTGATCGTGAAAATCCTCATTCACTAGTGACAAAATCAGCTTCCAAGCTTCCGACACTGTTTCCTTCGTGACAGATGCCCCTCAGAAGCTAAATTTGACGACTGACAAAAAGACAGATATCTAGCTTCGGAAACCGTTTCCAGCTTCCAAGAAGCTAGACAAGCTCGCTTTTTGGAAGCTAAAAGGAGGTTAATTTGAATTTCGTTCTGTAAAATACAATTAAAGACACAAAACTGACCAGTAAGACAAAAGTTACAACAGGGAATTCTGGTATAACTGTTGTTTCAGATATACAGTGATCTGGAACAGAAGCACCTTGAAATGGAATTGATTCTGGATAAGATATAGGTGCTAAAAGAACACTTGTGCTTCCTGAAAACGGTATCGAGTATTCAAAGAAACAATCGGTTGCTACAAACGAGTATTTTTGTGGGTATATATCAATACCATTTACACTAATACTAAGCGAGTTTGCTGTACCGTTAGGCATATTACTTAAAGGATAATTTCGTGGGATCTTCAATTCAAACATACCATGATCGATACTTTTTACCTTAGCTATGAACTGCCCGTACGAATCTTTTGTTAGAGTTTCAAGTGTGCCATTAAGTACTCTGTACTGGAAATTGAATATCTGATCTGGTTTTGCTGGATTTGAATTTAGAAATTTACCAATAACATGTTGTACATTCCATTTTGTCATGTTATTATCTGCAAGAACCTTTGCAGGAGGCATTAGATTAAGAATAAGAATTGATGCAATAGTCATACCGAATATCATCTTCATTAAAGG
>JBOGQR010000058.1:0-9251 GCA_050749225.1 Nitrosopumilaceae archaeon
TTTTTCCACTTTTTTATATAATCTCTAAAAGCATGCAAATACCATGTCCAGCGTATAAACTACATCAAATGGCAACACTACAAAAACCTGAAACTGTCATAGCTGCAGAACCACAACAAATTGAAGCTCCGTTAGAAACCAAGAATGTGGTTGAATCCAATACAAACCCTGAAATAATAATAGAAAAACCAATTCAAATCGAACAACCTCAACAAATTATGGAACCCCAGCTGTAAGTCCAGTACAGATACATACACATCGATAATAGCCGTTTTTACAATCAAAATCTGAAGATAATGAGACGTTTTACTAGTAGGCGAGGATTAAGTACAGTAGTTACTACGGCACTTATGCTTACGGCAGTTGCTATTTTAGGAAGCACAATAGTTGCATGGTCTAATAATAATCTTAAGCTGTATGAAATTGCATTAGACAGCACAGCATCAAGCAATACTAACAAAATTAATGAATTCTTAACAATTGAAAATATATGGTTTTGTAAAACTACTTGTCCTGTCAGTGGTGCACCAGCTGTAAATGTCACACTAACTAATGGTGGCAACATCGGTCTTAACGTGATAGACATGAAACTTGTCAATACAACAAAGACTTTGGATGTTCCACTTAATGTTCTAATAAAACAAGGAACGTCATATTCTTGGCAAAAAAAATACCAGTCTAATAGTAACATACCTATTACCATTTATGTAACAACAGCTCGTGGCACAATCATTTCAACACAGGTGGTGCACCCATGAGAAACCGAAGAGGAATCAGTAGTGTAGTAGGAACTGTTTTTGCCATAATTGCATTAACAACAACTGTAGCCTATGTGAGTTATAGTATGAATACTTTGGACAAATACAACCAAACAGTTTTAGGAAAAAGTCAACAAACACTAGATGTAGGTAAAGAAAAATTTCAAGTTTCAAATGTTGCTATTGCTAGTAATAAATTCAACATTACTGTTGCAAATACGGGAAATCTTCCGATAAACATCACTAAAATTTGGGTTCAAAACACAAGTGCTACTGACTGGGTACGAAGTTACATTCCGGCAAATAGTGTTGTAAGTCCTGGGGCAACACTAAAAAACATAGGTCAAAATATTCCTGTTTTTGCTTCAACATCACAATCATACCATATCAAATTGGTAACATCCAGAGGAAACGCCCAAGAATTTAATGCAAACTCGGTAAATGCAGCTCCACTAAACATTCAATTTTACGCCTTGCCATCTAATGTCGATATTGGATATACGACAGAATTGGTTATGATAGTAACCAATAATGGATCAAACACATTGACTAACATTGTTCCTAACCAACCTTCGTCTGCAGCTGGAACAGCCAATTATGTTCTTAGTGCACAGCCAATCCCATCAAGTGCTAGTACTTTGGCACCTGGAGATACTGCAATCTTCAAATGGGATGTAAGAATGACAGGACAAGCTGGCCAGTTTAGAACGTTTAACGCCACACTTTCGAATGGATATAATCATAATTATGCTACGACCACTGTTACTTTAGCTGCTGGTGTAACCTCAGTTGGTACAGCACCACTAAACATCCAATTGTTATCTCTTCCACCTACTATTCCTAGTGCATATACAACTGTAATTGCCATGATAGTAACCAATAATCAGTCAAGCACAGTGACCAATGTGATTCCTCAAATTTCAAAATGGGTATCAAATCCTTCACCATCTAATGCCATATGTGCACTAAGTGCAACACCAAGTCCACCATTTGCTAGTACCTTGCCACCTGGTGTTACTGCAGTCTTTACGTGGAATTTGAAAATGACAGGAAACGCAAATAATTTTTGCACATATAATGCCACACTTGCGGGTGCATATAATCATAATTATGCTATGACTACTGCTACTATAAATCCCATAACAGCGACTTCCAGTAATTGGTCTACAACATGGGGTATTCTATCTATAAATTATACCACCTTACAATGGACCCAAAACGGCGGAACAACTTGGAATAATGCTTGGGACATACCTTGCTGTATTAACACTGTTTGGAGAGTTGATGTTACTGATAATGATCCAACTAGAGCATTCATATTCAATGGAAACACCACTTTAGTTGCTTTTGGTACCTCACCTGGTAGTAATACTGCAACACAGTGGTATGTAGTCAAAAATGATTATCCGCCAATACATGCATACCCCACTAACGGTCAATCCATACCAGCTAATTCTACTGGAAAGCTCTATTTTGGAGCGTCTACGCCAGCGGGTACTAGCGGAGTAAATATTGGCAATTCAGCGACAGGTCAGTATGCCATATCTGTTTTATTATTTGGTTATTGGAATTCGGTACAAACTACCAACTTCTTCGGACAAAACATCCCGTATGAAGGGATCATAGTAGGCTAATTTGAAGATCCAATTACTCGATCTATGAGGAAAAGTGACTTGATTACGACTAACAGAGAATCTATAAACAAACAATTACCAATTCACATCATCTTTCATTGAACCCAATATGTAAGAATTATTCAAGCAATGTGGGACATGTTGTAATTTTAACTTACATACATACCTTATTTATATAAAAAAGCGGTTTTTTCCCAGATGACACTAGAAGGTAATGTAAATGAGGATAGCCTAGCGGCAGCAGTAAAGGCAATGGAGGACCTAGTAGACGAGGCAGTCCAAGTATTTGAGCTAGACAAGGAAAAAACCAATGTCATAGATGATTTGTACAACTCTTTAAAAATAATAACATCATATCTTGGATTTTCAGTTGACTTGCATCCTGGTCTTCTAGGTTTGTCAGAACATACGAGAGCAGTACTTACTCCATCACTTGACATACTAATTATAAAACCAAATTTTAAATCAGAACAAAAAAGATTTGATCAGCTTACACTAGACGAAACATCAAACGTACTACGATATGCCATTCCTACCATGATAAACATGGCACGATCAGACAGAACCATCAAGAATAAAAAAATCTCATACTTGCGTGAAGGAACCAAAAAGCTTAAACGATTGCCAAGTTCAAGTGCTGAAGACATGATTGTTACTGACACGTCAGTACATGTGGAAAAGGTGCAATAACAATGCAAGAAGGAAGGATAATGCATTTTCACACCATTGAAGAGATGCATTCATTTTTCATAGATGATCTTGCAGAGCTAAAGAAAAAGTCAGACGAATATTCACAATCAATAGGAGAAAAACTGCGAGAAAAGACAACTGAAAATACTGCAGAGCTTGCAGAGCTAAAAGAAAAATTAGAAGGACCGGCTGATCCAAAAAAGAAAAAACCAGTAAAGAAAAAAGATCAAAAAGCACACTGGCACAATCTGGACGCAATTTTAGTTTATGATGGAATCGGAGTAAAAGGAGAGCTAGAGATTTACTTTAAAGCATTAGAGGCACTAAAATTAAAAATTGACAAGGTGCAAAAGGCAAAAGATACTATAGACACACTTCTTGCAAGAGGGCTCAAAAAGGACCTTGGATGTGTCGTATTAATGAACAATGATTTGATAGTCGATATGGCATTTATAAAAACACTAGAACCCAAGGCCAAGTTCTCATTTAAATCGATCTTCAATGTAGAGGCAGAGCAACTAAATGAAATCAAAATTTAACATATATAACATGAATTTAATGTATAAATTACAATATTCATATATCATAAATATTAAAAATACATATAGAAAAGAGTGCACTGGACACAACAGATCAAAACTAATAGACTTGCCAGCAATATATTCTAGTGAATTAAAGACATGGATCCTAGGCAGATAAACATGAACAACGAAGAAAACCAAATCTCAATCTTTGACTCACAGTCTGATTCTACCATGCACGAGCATAGGATGTCAGTGGACAGATTACAAGACGAGCTGGCAAAATTTGGTTTAACATCAAACCAAAGCAAGGTGTACATCTTTTTGGGAAAGTATGGCTCAAAGACAGCACCAGAAGTATGCAAGGCACTAAAATTACCAAGAACTGAAACCTATCACTTGCTGACAACTCTACAAAACAAGGGAATGGTATCTGCAACGTTTCAGCATCCAATCAAATTTTCTGCCACACCGCTAAACAAAGCAATATGGTCACTTGTAAATGCAGAAAAAGAACGTGTAAACACGTTGGAAAAACAAGAGGACAACATTGTGGAATTGTGGAATACAATTCCAGAATTTAGTACAACCCTCGAAGAAAAAGAGGAAAAGTTCCAGATGCTTCAGGGTGCCAACCAGATTCACAGCAAGATAAAAGAAATGGTTGGAAATACAAAAACTGAATTTTTGGTTTTAGGTTCTGAAAAAGATTTTCTAAAATTCTATCATTCAAATTTCTTTGAATCACTAGATTCTAAAGTAGATTTAAAATTGCTTACATCTTCTTCGGAAAAAGCAATGTATATTTTTGATGACATTGACAGAAACAAGGTCAAAAAAATGCCAGACAGTGTAAGAGCAGACCTTTGTTTTATAACAAAAGACGATAAAGAGTTGGTTTTCTTTATTAAAAATGCAAACAAAGATGCAAATCAAATGACTGCAATATGGACAGATTCTTCTTCAATGATTTATTCAATGAAGACATTATTTGCTTCTATTTGGTCCAAATCCAAGAACATACATTTGTAGTTCTAGGGAGTCAGCCTAGGATGCAGTACCTGCAAGCCTGATTCGCCCAATTTTATGGGAAAGATTTGTTCGTTATGACGAGTTCCGCGCATTTTTATTACTTGGATGGCCCTTTCCATATTGTCTGCCTTTCTTACGTGATGCAATAAAACAATGCCAGAAGCTACATACCACTCTGTTGGTGCACTAGCAGGATCAATGTTTTCTGAAATCATCAGCGAAGTGCAATGCTGGTCTTCTAATGCATGAACCATTCCCTGCAGTCCCTGTCTTACATAAAATGAATTTGTATATTGCATGGCAAGCACCGTAAGAGAATCAATAACAATGCGTTTTGCTTCAATTCTTTTAATGCTGCTTAGTATCAACTGGGTCAGATGCATGAACGGAAGTGTCTCTCCTCGGTATAATGATTCATCAAGGGCAACAAACCCTTCTTCCATTTTAAATGGTCTAGCATCAATTATTAGCATCATTCCTTCGTCAATTAGTTTCTGAATGTCCCAGCCATATGATTTAAAATCATTTTTTATTTCAGCTGGACTTTGAGAAAGTGTTACAAATACTCCAGGCTCTTCAAAATCTTTTGCACCAGAATAAAGAAACTGCATGCCGAAAGTTGTCTTTCCACTACCAGGAGATCCTGACAAGACAACAGTCCTGCCCTCCTTAAATCCACCAGATATTATAGAATCAAATCCAGGTATTCCTGTCCTAATTTTCATTTGAGATGCGTCCATGATATGATAAAAATCCTCTAAAATTGTATTTAAAGGGTAGTGAGATTTTGCAAATAACAAACCTCATTTCCAAAATTGGTAGATTAAACCCTAGTACAAGGTTCATAATCAACTATTTTTAAAACATCTAAAGGAGTAATGGTATTGGCTAGAGTCTTAGGCATAATTGGCGGGGGTCAGCTTGGCATGATGTTAACTGAAGATGCAAAAAAGATGCCAGAACACATTTCAGATGTAATAGTACTTGACCCAACAAGAAATTGTCCTGCAGCAAAGGCAGGGGCAAAACAGATTATTGAAGATTTTAAGAACAAAAATGCAATTGTAGAATTATCATTGCAATCAGATATCATCACATATGAAATAGAATCAGGCGATAGCGAAGTTTTAGAGTCATTAAATGCCAATGTGACAATAAATCCATCACCTGCAACCCTTAAAACAATTCAAGACAAATATGTACAAAAAAAATTCTTGCACGAAAATGGACTTCCTGTAGCCGAGTTTGTAGCAATTGAATCGCTATCAGATCTTAGAGAAAAGATATCGTTGTTTGGATATCCTGTCATGCTAAAAGCTAGAAGAGATGCATACGACGGAAGAGGAAACTTTAGAATTGAAAGACCTGACCAGATAGACCAAGCTTACGAACAATTCCAAGGAAGATCACTGATGCTTGAAAAAGTAATCAATTTTCAAATGGAAGTATCAGTGATTGCGGCAAGAAACACAAAAGGCGATATTGCAACATATCCATTAGTAGAAAACATTCATGAAGAAAACATACTAAAAATGACCATTGCACCTGCCAGAGTGAGCGAAAAAATCTCCAAAGAGGCGGAAAGAATTGCCAAAAAAACAATGGAAGTGTTGCATGGCGCAGGAGTCTTTGGAATTGAGATGTTTGTAACAACTGATGACAAGGTCATCATAAATGAGATAGCTCCAAGAGTACACAATTCTGGTCATCACACTTTACAGTCAAGTGCAACATCTCAATTTGAACAGCATCTTAGGGCCATACTTGGTCTTCCATTAGGTAAAACTGATCTACTACACCATACCGTCATGTACAATATTTTGGGACCAAAAGGATTCCAAGGCAGATACAAACCAATAGAAATAGAACAAAGAAAAGGAGTATATCTAAAGATGTACAATAAAGATGAAGCAAAACCTCAAAGAAAGATGGGGCATTTTAACGTCGTGGATATGACAGATACAAAAGATACCTCCAAATTGCTAAAAATAGTAGAAGAGATAAAAAATGAAATAAAATTTCATCCTCTTAACTAAAACGAATATTTACACTTTTGTTCATGATTTTTATTTCTTTTGGGTAATGCTTTAAAATTATGACATCTATGTCATTCTAATGAAAACACATTTTGGCAAAAAAAAATCCATGTTAGGCAAAATGCATGATCATTTTTTACACATTGCTCCACAATATCGAGAATTAAGGACTACAGATCTTGGGCCAATATTGTTCATTACAAACAAATTACGAGATCTTCCAAGCATAACAGCTGCAGACATAGGATGCGGTGCAGGAAGATACAGTCTAAAATTCGTTGATCACCTAGGTGAAAAATGTCATCTTTATTGCATAGATAACAATATTGGAATGCTAAAGCAGCTTAAAGAATATTTTACAAATCACAATATTGTGAATTTTCGTCCTATCATAAGTGATTCTCATAAAATACCATTACAGGCAAATTCTCTTGATTGTGTTATGACTTTTAATGCAATTCATCATTTTTCTTTACCGCATTTTCTAAAGGAGTCTTCGAGAATTCTCAAAAATAACGGAAAACTCTTCGTCTATACACGTCTACGTGATCAAAATGCCAAGACCATATGGGGGATGCATTTTCCATCATTTCACAAAAAAGAAAAACGACTTTATGAGTTAGATGAGCTAAAAACAGCATTTGAAAAGGATCCAAACTTGAATATTGACACTATAAAGTTTTTTGAACATCATCGAGTGTATCCGCTAGAAAAACTTGTAGAACAGGTAAAAAATCATCACTATTCCACATTCAAATTTTACAAAAAATTAGAATTTAAAGAGGCATTACACAAGTTTGTCCAAAATATACTAAATCATTATGATGATTTGGACAAAATCTCATGGAAGGATCATAATACGCTGCTTGTAATTGAAAATAAACAATAATTGATCAATTTTCTCATGTCTGAATAAAAAAGAATAGTAGTTATTGGTTTTAATCATTTGTTAATTTTTTATTTTAAATTTAAAAACCTAATATTTTGTACATCTATTCTTTTGTCAACATGGCATAAATTCCACCAGCACCATAAGCTATCGCGATAAGAATTCTAGATGTTATCACAGCAATGGTTTGACTTGTAATAAACGACGAGGTGTCAATTGCTATGGCAATGGGAATAGCTGCAAGCGAGATCAATGCAACAATTATCTGTTCACGATTATCTAACCCACTAAATTTTTTCATAAACAAATACGTAGAAAGGTTCCCTAAACCAATTCCTAGCAATATAAGATATTGATAAAGACCGGGAAATGCTCCTATTGCAGCAAATGGAGCAGCCCAACACAAGCCATTTACAGCTTTGACATTTCTTGACCACCTGACACTGTTTTTCATCCTGCCTCTAATGGACGGAATTATTTTACGAAATCTGCCAAAAATTATTCCAAATGTAATTGCAAAACTGCCAAACCATATTACAATATAATAAAAGGTTGGAGATTTATCGATAAAAACAATCTCACTTAGAGCAGCAGCAACACCAACTGCTATTGAAACACCAATGAAAAGAAGCCCAAACGCACGTCTTACTTCAAGAGGATTTTGTTGCATAAAGAATACTTGATTTTCCTTTTCTTGATAATTTAAAAGTTTGAAATCTAGTCAGTTAAAACAAAATTATTTTTCTTTATCATCATACATGTCTGCCCAGTGTGTCCTTTCTTCCATTTGTAGACTTTTATCCACACCTTCGGCTTTTTCTTTTATGGATTCAACAGCTCTTTGAGCTTCAATTGTCACATCTTTTGTGATTTTTCCAGACAGGAAACCTGCCACTCCTGAGAATTTATAATCTAAAACAGATTCTAGATACGTACCACTGCCTCGTGGTGTAAGGATGATGTCTTTTGTGCCCTTGATTATTCCCTTTGCCCATTCTGTGTGAATTTTTTCTTTTGGATATAGAGTGATTGTTTGCAGGCATTTATTGACTTTGGCAATGGTAATCTCGCGTTTTACTTCATTATTGTTATGAGAAATGTTTCTTATGTAGGTAATCGAGGTCCAAAACTTGGAGTCATTATCAAGATCAGATACGACTTCCCATACCTTGTCTACAGACGCATTAATCTCAACAGCCGCTTTTATTTGAGCCATATGTAGTAGTATGTGCCAACATGATATATGTTTTAATTATCAAGATATGATAAATTCCAATTTCGCTGGGTTTATTAAAATTCAAAGCAGATTGATCTTGTGAGTTATTCAAAAAAACCACTAGTTGGCATAATCATGGGTTCAAGTTCAGATAGCAAAATAATGCATGGAGCTGCGGCGATTTTAGAGGAGTTTGGAGTAAAGCACGAGGACCAGATAGTCTCTGCTCATAGAACGCCAACAAGATTACTGGACTATGCAAAACATGCGGAAAAAAATGGGTTCAAGGTTATAATTGCAGGAGCAGGAGGCTCAGCCCATCTCCCAGGAATGATTGCGTCTCACACCGTCATTCCAGTAATAGGTGTGCCAATAATGGTGTATAATGACAAGTCTGGCAATTCAGACCGTTTCAAGTTTTCTGCATTTGGCGGGTTGGATTCATTATTATCCATTTCAGAAATGCCAACTGGTT
>JBOGQR010000059.1:0-9119 GCA_050749225.1 Nitrosopumilaceae archaeon
AAAAGAGCATAGTGAAATGCCAGATTTGATATTAATAGATGGTGGCAAGGGACAACTACGTGCCGCATTAGATGCGCTAAAAAGTGCTGGTAGTAATATTCCATGCGTTTCATTAGCAAAAGAAAATGAAGAAGTATACATTCCAAAAATTAAAACGCCATTAATAATTTCAAAAAACAATCAGGCACTAAAAATTTTACAGCATGCAAGAGATGAGGCACACCGATTTGGTGTTGCGTATAATAGATCACTACGCAAATTTAGTTAGAAAAATTCGTCAAGAGAATTTTCTTTTAGCGGTTGTGCGTCAAATCCCATTTTGACAAGATCATTTGCGAATTCTCCAACAAAACCATGTATAGTATAGATTTTTTCTGGGCTACATTTTTTTACCAATCCAACAAGTTCGTTGTAATCACAATGATCACTTAGAGTTATGGAGTAATCATGCTGTCTTGCAAATGAAAATCTGTTAGACTGTGCCCAGCCACTAAAACCAATAGTTATTGTACCATATTTTGATTTCATGTGCTGTATGAACTGGTTTTTTGCACCCAAATTTGGTGCAATCATAACCCATGGGGTTTTATCAAGAAGACCATTTTTTTCAGCTTCGATATGTCCAATTGAATCATTTAGTTCAACTCCAAATTTTTTGTATAGATCATTTACCCGTTTTATTGAATCATGATAATATGGTTGCCAGTGTGCAAACAAATATGACAGAATTTGCGCCTTTCCAAGTTCATATCCTAGTAAAATAACTGGTTTTCCTTTAGAATACATTTCAGAAATTATGCTGTTTACTTTTTTTACTGTCTCACCTATATCAGGAAAGGCAAATTCCGGCATTCCAAAGGTACACTCTGTAATGAGTACTTTGCATTGTGGGATTTTTGCACCTTTCATAAAGCCTCTGTCACGGGTACAAATATCACCCGTGTAAAACACATCGTCAAAAACAAGACCGCGTGCACCCAAAATATGGCCAGTATCTACCATAGAAAAATCCTGAAACTCTTCAACAAAGTTTTCTATATGATAGCCACGAAGTTTTGCTATCTCACTTGTTTGTCTAGATGTTAAAAGTAATCCGCCGTTTTGATTATGTAAATGATCTACATGTGCATGGGAAACAAAGGATAGTCCATCATGTGCAGCCCTCTTTGGATCAAGATGAATTTTCATTCCTTTTTGTATACATGTAATACCATTTGATGTCATTTTGATACCTGCTGGCAAATCCAGCTTCAAGACAAATCTATTGAATATAAATTGCTAGATTAACCCGCAACCACATATGATATAGTGAACAATGTATATTGTATTTTTAGATCTCGGTTTAAATTCTTGATTTTTAATTAGTAAAGTGTTTATTTACACAGAAAGTAGATTTAGTATGATCAGTCTAGCCATCTTGATCTCTGGAAGAGGAAGCAACATGGAGGCTATTTTAAAATCAATAAAAAAGAACAAGATTCCAATAAAACCTGCAATAGTCATTTCAAACAAACCAGATGCAAAGGGGATTAAAATTGCGCAAAGATTTGGTGTCAAGACCAAGGTCATAGAAAGTAGTGGAATTAAAGGCGGAAGTTGGGATTATGATAAAAAAATTGTGTCAGAGTTAGAAAATCATGGTGTTACACCAAAAAATGGTTTGGTCTGTCTTGCAGGATTTATGAGAATAATGAGTCCTGAATTTATCAGGCATTACAAAGGTAGAATTATGAACATACACCCTGCAATACTGCCTTCTTTTCCAGGACTACATTCACAAAACCAGGCAATAAAATATGGTGTAAAGCATTCAGGTTGTACGGTTCACTTTGCAGATGAGGGAGTAGATACTGGACCAATCATCTTACAGGCAGTAGTAAAAGTAAACGATAACGATACCGAAGAAAGCCTTTCAAAAAGAATTCTTGCTCAAGAACACAAAATATATCCAAAAGCAGTAAAGCTTTTTGCAGAAGGAAGAATCAAAATAATTGGAAGAAAAGCAATAATTTCCTAGGAATCAGGTCCACCAAAAAAGTACAAAACTACAAGTTCTTTTTTGTTTCCATGAAATTTGTGTTTAATGTTTTTTCCAACAAAATATGACATTCCCTCCGATATGGAATGATCCTTACCATCAATATTCAAAAAACCATCACCGCTTACTACATAATAGATTTCATCGCTGTCATGCGGAGCTTGTGTATCCTCTTCTCCTTGTTCCAGTCTAAGTATACCTGCAGCCAAGTTATCCCTGTTAATAAAAGTGTGAAAGTATGATTTTCCTTTTGCAATATTTTGTAGGTATTCTTTTGTATCAAACTCGATTTTCAATGTCATTTTTTAATTATCAAGCGATTAATGACTCTACCGACATCATATGCAAATCATACGTTTATGAGAAAATTAATGTTCCAAGGATTAAATATCCTGTAAAGTATTCAAAGCTTGTTTGACTGGACAAAAAATAGATGGTATAGTAGTAGCAAATTCGGTCAAAGAAAGAGTAAGAGTAGCTGCTGAAATATTAAGATCAGAAGGAATTATGCCTTGTCTTGCAACAGTATTGGTGGGAGAAAATCCGGCTTCTATCACATACGTTACCAATAAACAAAAAGCATGTGCAGAAGTAGGAATTGAAACAAAAGATCATCGATTACCAGAATCATTTTCTCAACAAGAAATGAACTCATTAATTGATTTACTAAACAAAGATAACATGGTGCATGGAATTTTGGTTCAACTTCCTTTACCAAAACAACTAGATGAGTTTTCTACAACTTCACGAATTTCTCCAATAAAAGATGTTGATGGTTTAACACCATACAATATTGGACTTTTAACATCAGGAAGAGCCATTCTAAAACCTTGCACGCCTTCTGGAATAATGGAGTTATTTGATTATTATAAAATTGACATATCAGGTAAAAATGTTGTAATCATAAATAGAAGCCATCTTGTTGGAAAGCCCTTGTATCACTTGATGCTTGAGAAAAATGCCACCGTTACTACATGTCACTCTAAAACAAAAAACCTCAAAGAACATTGTCTTAATGCAGACATCGTAGTCACGGCCATAGGTGATAGGACGAAATTCGTTCTTAGTGAAGACATGATTAAAAACGGTGCAATAGTGATTGATGTTGGAACGAGTAGACAAAATGGAAAGCTTGTAGGTGATGTGGATTACGAGAATGTAATCAAAAAGGCCTCTTTTGCAACTCCGGTTCCTGGAGGAGTTGGACCTATGACAATAGCGATGCTTTTAAAAAACACCGTTACTGCAGCTTCAATTAGTAAAGGATTTGTCTCAAGTAGTTGAAAAAGCAAGACTGCGAAAGCAGTTATTGAATGCACGTGATTCTATGTCACTTGATTTTATCAAAATTACAAGCAAGGAAATTCAAGAGAATCTAAGAAAAATTGATTTTTTTAGAAATGCAAAAACCATTGGAGCATATTATTCAATAGGAAGTGAGGTTCGAACGCAAGACATACTCCAAGAAATCCTAAATGCAGGAAAGGAGTTAGCTTTGCCAAAAGTCGTTAAAAATGATCTTGTTTTTAAAAAGATTTCAAATTTTGCAGAACTAGAACCTGGAAACTTTGCAGTCATGGAACCAAAAGACAAATGTGAAATTGTAAAAAATTTAGATGCGGTGATTGTTCCTGCAATTGCCCTAACAAAAGACGGCTTTAGACTAGGATATGGATTTGGATATTATGATAGATATTTGCACGGAAAGAAATCTACAACAATAGCTTTGTCATATGCAAAACAAGTAATCAAATCATTTCCTCTTGATGATCATGATGTTAAAACTAATTTCATAGTTACCGAAGACAAAGTAATTAGGACCTAAGTCCCTTTTTTCCTATATCTTTTCTATAATACTTGCTTGGCCAAGAGATTTTTTCTACTCTAGAATATGCATTTGAGATTGCGGTTTGCAGTGTGTCTCCAAGTGCAGTAACCCCAAGTACCCTGCCTCCGCTTGTTAGAACTTTGTTGTTATGAGATATGGTTCCAGCATGAAATACAACAGAGTTTTTGTCTTGTGTATCAAGACCTATTATTTCCTCATTTTTTGGATAAGAATCAGGATACCCTTTTGATGCAAGTACAACACAGACTGCACTTTGTTTCTTCCATGAGACAGGTGGCAATTGAGACAAGGTTCCATCGATGCTTGCATCGACATAATCATACAAATCAGACTCCATTCTCATCATAATAGGTTGACATTCAGGGTCACCCATTCTTGCATTAAATTCTAAAACATATGGTTTGTTATCTTTTAGCATTATTCCAGCGTACAAGAATCCCTTGAAAGTAATTCCATCGTTTCTCATTGATTCAACTGTCTTATTGATTACATTTTTTTGAATTTGTTCTGCTATGGAGCTATCAATCACCGGGGTTGGTGAATATGCACCCATTCCTCCAGTGTTTGGACCTTGATCATTGTCAAATATTCTCTTATGATCTTGGCTTGTAGCCATTGGAATTGCCACCATACCGTCAGAAAGTGCAATGTATGATGCTTCTATTCCATCAATTCTTTCTTCTAAAATTATTTTAGAGCCTGCAGTGCCAAAACTTTTCTCCACTAAGATCTTATCTATTGCAGATATTGCATCACTAGAATCGTTACAAACAATCACGCCCTTTCCTGCTGCAAGACCATCTGCTTTTACTACAAGTGAAAAATCAATTGATTTTGCATATTCTTTTGCTTTTTTTGCATCATCAAAAATCTCAAATCGTGCAGTAAGAATATCATGTTTTTTCATAAAGCTTTTTGCCCATACCTTGCTTGATTCAAGCTGTGCAGCTTTTTTTGTTGGCCCAAATATCCTCAAATTCTTTTTTGTAAATTCATCAACTATTCCAATAGAAAGTGGTGTTTCAGGGCCCACAACTGTCAAACAGTTATTTTCAGATGCAAACTTGGCCAGTTTATCAATCTCATCTACCTGTATTGAGACATTGTTTGATGTGCCTCCATTACCTGGAGCAAAGTAAACCTTGCCTACCTTGCTGCTTTGAGACAGTTTCCAGCCAAGAGCGTGTTCTCTTCCACCAGAACCAACAACTAAAACATCAGTCAATGAACTGCCTATATTTTTCTCGTATATAATCCAAGATTGGTTTTAGAAATATTGATTAAAGATACATCCGAAACTTGTATTATGAGTCAAATAGATCCACAAAAGTCAGTTTATCTTTTTGTGCACGGAAGAAGAGACCTTGAATCTGCTGCAACTAATGCACTAGTTGCAGGCGGTTTTGCTAAAGACAAGATAATTTCTGCAAAACCAGACAAGGTTGGAAGTGTTGGAGATTATATGGCAATGTTATGGATGCCACCAAACCCAGACCACATAAAGATACAGAAAATAACCAAAGTAGAACAGGTAGCTCCTGAAGGCATGATTGGTTTATGGAAAGGAGTTTCAAAAGAAGATCTTTTCCAAATAAAACTAGATTAGATCAGAAACAAGTGCTATGATAAAACTTTCAAACTCTGAATCTGAAAATTTTATAACTTCAACTTTATTTTCTTGCTTAGCAATTTTTACTGATTTTAGGTGATAGCATTCACCATTGTTATCCATAGCATTAAAATAATAATCCTCGCAAGAACAGAATCCCACACCTGGATCAAGCCAGTGTTCATTGTCTTTTCCTACTACAGTCCAGATTTTTCTATTACTTGGCTCAAAGTAGTGAAGCTTGACGCCTCTTCCGGACACAACTGCATCAAGATTTGTAGAATCTTTTTTCACAAGGATTTAATTCAAAACTGCTTCGTATATCTTTGATGGTTCAGACAAGACCAATACAATCACAGCCTGCTTTGATCTTAGAGGAGGAAGAAAAACGCTATCTTGTTGTAACTGATTTACACATAGGATTTGAAAACGCGTTTTTGTCTAATGAGATCCATGTAGAACCAAAAGAACTTGTCCAAGAGGCACTAGATTCTCTTTTGTCCATAATAGAGTCTGAAAAACCAGATTCTTTGATATTATTAGGCGATGTGAAATCAGGTATTGATTTTATATCAAAAGCAGAATGGCAAGCAGTCCCACTATTTTTTGAAATTGGAAAGAAAATTGATACCATAATAATTCCTGGCAATCATGATTCCAATATACAAAAACTGCTTCCAGACGGAATCACGCTTGCAAGCTCTTCAGGGCTTGTGATTGGCGATACACTTTTGACTCATGGTCATACGATGCCTTCAGAAAACCTGTCTCAAATAAATAAAATAATCATGGGTCATGTCCATCCTGTGTTTTTTCAGGAAGGTTCTGTCATAGACGGTCAGAGAGTATGGGTCTCAATTAAAACGGAAAAAAACCAACTTTTTCCATCATCAAAGGGAACTCTTGAAATAATTATTCTTCCTGCATATAACAAATATTTTTATGCAACACATAAAAAATATTATAAAAAATCAATCTCACCAATACTCCAATCCATTAAAAATTTTCAATCTGCAAAAATTGTAACACTAGATGGCTCCATAATAGGAAATGAATCCATGCTTGAAAATGTAATTTGAAGGTGATTCTGTAGTTACAGCAATGTTTATTCCAAACTATCGTATGGCTCTAACGGTTTTTTGGTGGTTTCGTTATGCTGTAACCATTCAAGTGTTTTTGCAAAAGAGTCTGCAAGCTCTGTTGTTGTCAGTACAGGAATTCCAAGCTCTACTGCTTTTCGTCTAATTTGGAATTCATCGTAAAGCATCCCAACATATTTTTCCAAAGTAGATGTGCTTGGTACATTTACTATAAAGTTTATCTTGCGTTCATAAAGCAGATCCGCAATGTTTGGCTTTCTTTCTGGTTCACTAATTTTGTAGACAATTTCATTTCCTACTCGTTTTTCTGTTAAAAATTCAGCAGTGTGCTCAGTTGCATAGATTTTGTAACCTAGAGTTTGCAACAGCATAGCTGTTCGCAAAAGTTTTTCTTTGTTTTCAAAACCACCAGCAGTAATCAAAGCAGCACCTTTCTTTGGTAGCGAATATCCTACAGATATCAATCCTTTTGAGAGCGCATCATAAAAGCTGTCTCCAAAGCAGGCAGCCTCCCCAGTTGATTGCATCTCAACTCCCAATATTATATCAGCTCCCTCAAGCTGCATGAATGAAAATTGCGGTACTTTGATTCCATACGAATGTGTTTTTCGCCATTTATCTTTTGGTACTGCTGGTAACGACTTTCCAAGAACTGCACGCGCTGCAAGGCTGATAAGATTCATCTTTACAAATTTTGATACAAAAGGCATGGAACGTGACGCACGTATGTTTAGCTCTATAACATACACTTGATTAGAATGGATTAGAAATTGTAAATTAAATGGCCCTTTTATTTTAAAGGCAATAGCAATCTTGTTAGTATAGTCTGTTATGGTTTCAATTATTTTGTTACCTAGACTCCACGGTGGAATGCACATCATAGAATCACCAGAATGAACACCTGCACCTTCAATGTGTTCGACTATTGCACCAATCACTACATTTTTTCCGTCAGAAACACCGTCTACTTCAGCTTCAAGTGAGTTTAGCATGAATTTTGTAATAACAACAGGATAGTCTGGTGAAACATTTGCTGCTTCTTCCAAGTATTTTTTTAGTTGGTCGTGTGACCAGACAACTTTCATTGCAGCCCCACTTAGGACATAAGATGGCCTTACTAATACTGGATATCCAACATTAATTGCAAACTTTTTGGCATCAGCAAGACTTGAAAATGCCTTCCACGGAGGCTGTGAAATATGAAGATCGTCTAAGACTTTGCTAAAGCTTGAACGGTTTTCTGCCCTATCAATGTCTTCTGACGACGTACCTATTATTTTGATTCCATTTTTTGCAAGCTTTGGTGTAAGGTTATTTGCAGTCTGACCTCCTACCGCTGTAACGATACCAGTTAATTTTTCAAAATCTGCAATATCCAGTACTCTCTCAAGTGTTAGTTCTTCAAAATACAGCCTATCACAGATGTCATAATCGGTAGATACCGTTTCAGGATTGCAATTAATTACGACTACTTCCTTTACACCATTTTCTTTGAGGCCCCAAACCATATTTACAGTGCCCCAGTCAAACTCTACGCTGCTTCCTATGCGATACGGACCGGCACCTAAGACTGCAATCTTTTCTTGATTTTTATCAACTTCAAAATCGTTTGTAGTTCCGCCATATGTCAAATACAGATAGTTTGTTTTTGCAGGCCATTCAGCTGCAAGTGTATCTATCTGTTTTACTGTAGGTATGATTCCTAAATCTTTTCGCATTTTACGGATATCAAGATCATCTTTTCCAACCAGCCTTCCAATTTGTTTGTCTGAAAAACCAAATTGTTTTGCTTCACGTAAAAGATTTGACTCAAGTTTTGATTCTTTTAGTTTCTTTTCTGTGTCAATTATGTTTTGTATTTTTTCGATAAACCATGGATCTATAGCTGAAAGTTTGTAGATTCGTTCAACTGAAATTCCTTGTCGTAACGCTTCTGCAACATGATACAATATGTGATCATCTGGATTTTGTAACTTATTTTCCAGAGCTTCAATATCATATGTTTTATCAGGTGAACGGTTTGCAACAAGACCGTCGTTTCCAATTTCAAGCATCCTGATTGATTTTTGTAGTGATTCTTCAAAACATCTGCCAATTGCCATCACTTCCCCAACAGACTTCATTGTTGGTCCAAGATTTCGATTTGCAAGCTCAAACTTGCTAAAATCCCAGCGTGGATGCTTGCACACAATGTAGTCAAGCGACGGTTCAAAACACGCAGTTGTAGTTTTTGTTATACGGTTGACTAGTTCTGGAAGTGAATAACCCATTACAATTTTTGCTGCCATGTATGCAATTGGATAACCGGTTGCTTTGCTTGCAAGAGCTGAGGATCGTGAGAGCCTAGGATTCATCTCAATTGCCACATATTGATCAGATTTTGGATCTAGTGCAAACTGTATGTTACATTCACCAACAATACCAACGTGCTTTGCAGCACGCAATGCAGCAGATCTTAACATTTGATACTCATAATTGTCAAGGGTTTGTGATGGTGCAACAACAATATTATCACCTGTATGC
>JBOGQR010000060.1:0-9118 GCA_050749225.1 Nitrosopumilaceae archaeon
CTATGGTTGTAGGCAAGGCAATTACAATTTCACATGATGCGACAAAAAAACCATTGATATATCATTCTGGCAGGTATTTTAGAATTGGCTCAATAATCGAGCCTTTTAGAAAAGTAGTAAATGTTAACGACGCGACTTTTAATTGGTTCTCTATGCTGACAAAAGGCAAATTTGTGTTAAAATGTGTCGGTCTCATAATCAAATCAAATAGCAGCATTCTTGTTTTGAAACAAACTAAAAACACATCATATCTGACAATTCCATTTGTTGTGCCTAAAAGAGGGATGGAATATTCAAAAATACTTGATTCTTACCTAAAAAAATCAGGTTTGAGTACAACAATAAACAATGTTCCAATACTCAAAAGATTGACTTTAAAAAACAAAAAGAAAATTCAGCGAATCAATTTTGTTTTGTTTGAAGGCAGATTAAAATCAAGTATTAAAAATCATACCTGGCAATCTTCAAAATTAGACCCGTTATTACAAGTATTATCTAATTAGATTACAATATAGTCTAATGCTACTGCGTCGCTAAGCAAAGGTGAGTGTCTAGTATTGAGTATGTAGCCGTTTTTTACATCTGTTGTTTGTATCCATCTATTTGTTGAACTATAGTGTCTCTTCTCTTTCATCTCTTTTTCAATTGCATTTAAATCAAATTCTCCTTCTTCAATTTGTTGGGTTTGAATGTGCTTGATTGTGATGAGAATTTTTTTTACTTTAACTCTTACACCGAATCTCCATACGTGATCTGGTGTATCATCTTCTACCTCCAGCAGTTTAATCTTAATTTCTTTATTACCAAATGCATCATGACTTATTAGACTTCTTTCATCAACAAAGTTCTCAAAACTCATTATCTTAAATGAGGCAAATAGTCATTAAAGAAGTATTCGATGTTATTAGGATATCAAGTGTTTTGATTTAAATGGCATTTGATAGTTTTCAAGTTCAAGCTTTTGTCTTTTTCCATTTATGAGAGCATATGTTTTTCCTTCATATGTACAAACACAATCAGTTATAGGATTTGATTCATCCCATACTTTGAAAAATTCTCTGAGTTGCCTATGTTCATATTTCCCAGTTCCTATTCTTTTTTTGGAAAGAAATTTGAATGCAAGAACCATCTTTCTTGTTTTATATAACTCAAACGTATTAATCCATTTTAAGCATCGTATGATTTGATCATATGGAACAGGGAGTGTTGTTCCAGTACCAGATTTTGCCTCTATCGTAAAAATAGTGTTTGCGATTGTACTTACTGCCAAGATGTCTGGTAGTGCTACACTTGGAGAACCAAGCCTAAACGCCTTCCAGCCTTGTGTTGCGTTGAATCGTTTTACTAATGTATCTTCCCAGTGATATCCGCGCTGTCGTCTTGTTCTGGCAATTTTTTTGTTAATATTACTTTGGAGTTCAATGTCGTTTTTTGTTATGTTTTCAGATTCTTTGGACATGTGATTCATAGTGCTTATCACAATAGATTTTTTTATAGAATTTTTTCTTTTTAATGCCACTCTTATTTGATCATTTCTTGCCATATAGTATTACTGGTAATTATGTAATACCTAGTAGAAAATCTAGTTTGCAGCTAAATTATTTAGTCAATTTAAATTAAATTATTTCGTTTTAAATTGTGTGTAGTTTGGCACTGTTTTGAAAATTTGACCCAGGCTTAGGATTAATATGTCACGTTAAAATTACTTCAAACCATGTCCCAAGGAGAATCTGTGACCTACCTCCAGTACAAAACTCATGAAGACCTCTTAAAGGTAATACTGTACTCTTCTCAGTCGGTATTAGGAGCTATTCCGTTACTCTATCATATCAAGTACAATAATCAAGATATTTTGTTTCTTCAAACAGCGGGGGTAGGTGCCAGTACAGTTCACTATATGATTATAAAAGAAAAACCAGGCAAAAAATTCATTGAATTAAAGAGGCTGTCTGGTGAATTTAGCTTTGTTGATAAGATAGGCAATGACGGAATGTCACTATATGTTCCCATTTTAGAGCTTGAAAAATCAACGCTAAAATTCCCATAAATTACATTATTTGATAATTCAAAATTTTAATTATTTTGTAAAACAAATTAATTCGTCATTGTTTCATGAATCATCTGTAGTTTATGACAATGGCAGTCACACGGGATGGTTAAACATTCGTGATGTTTCATATCCTTGCATTCCATAGCTGTGAACAAAATTATCTATCCTCTGGCAGGACCTTAAAATGGATATGAAAAAGCAGATAGCTTCCTATGATCATCAATCCAATCCACACTGCTACAAGCATCAATGATGTGATGTCATCCGAATTTAACGCAGAGTTGTTAGTTGAATGATTTGTTAAATCAGGGTTGTTTGATACTGTATTATTTCCAATAAACCCTGCATTCAGATCAGAATAGAGTGAAAAATAAGCAAAAATCGATATTATTGTCACAATGCTGATAACAAGACCAATTATGCCCATGGGGCGACGTCTTGAAACAGTTTTACTCATTCAAGTCAAGAGGATTTGATTTTGATATAACAAGTTGTAAGTGTTAAAGAATCACATACATTAAATGAAATTATTATACTTGAATGCGGTATTTTATGCCATTTTATTGAGTTTTACTAGATATTGTCAGCATGCGGATTCTTTGTTTTTAATAAAATTTTAAAATCAGTATGAATTATCAAATATGCTCCCATAATTATCAGACCCAAAGACAACATATCTAGAATTGATTTAGGATCATTCCCATTTCCTTCAAAGGTATGATGGCCATAGTTTACAGTTATTGCAGTTGTTTTATCGCCCAAGTTTGTAATTATAACACTAAATTTTCCAACCATATCAGGTTTAAACAAATATGGTGTTTTTGCATTTGTTTTTGAATACACCGTTAATCCATCTGGGTTTTTGATCTCGATGCCAAATAGGATCTGCGGCAAAGGATTAGAAATGGTAATAACTGTGTCTTTCTGTATGTCCGTAATTGTCATTAATGTGTCAAGTGACTGTCTTGATAAAATTCGTTCATCTTGAATTATGACTCCATCGTCAATAAATCCTGGATGGAGAAAATCTTCTGGCAAAAAATGTATGAAACCAATAATGCCGGTTGTAAATAATAAAATTCCACAAATTAAACTAAAGTATCTGCCGTCTAATAGAATAAATTTCAACTAATTAGGGCAGGCTTAATTTTTATAATAAAAAGTTGTAAGTATTTTTAAAGCACATACAGTGTTTGAGATTTACATCAATAATTTCATGAATTAAATTACATTTTTGTGTTTATACAACGCATATGCAACAACCAAATAACCTGCATACCACAACATGTTTACTGGATGAACCAACGTATATTGATCATATATGCCTAGGTAAGAGTACCAATTGTCTCCAATAGTTGTTAGTGTAAGACCAATTGCCAGAATAAGCCAAGGTATGCCTAAAATTCCCTGACGGAAGATTAATGCACCTAGAATTGCGCCGGATAATATGACTGCAGAACCAACAGCATATGAAAGTCCCAAGTAAAATTCAGTATTAGCCGTTTGGGTTTGAGAAAATTCCAAAACGGCATACACTCCTATGACGATGGCCGGAAGGGCAACAACTAATAATTTAGTAATAATGTTAATTTTTGGTTTAAAGAATTTGATATTTTTTGCCAGGTAATAAAACGCTAAAGGATAGAATGCCAGAAAAGCAATATCTGCAACAGAAGGACTTGGAACATCTCCCTGCTGTTCAAGAATATAATATGCAATTTCTCCTACAGCATTCATTAGCATGCCTAGTGATAATGCGAGATATGATTTTCCAAATATTTTAGAATGCCAGTATCGTTTGGTAACAAAAAATGCTGCAATCGAAGCAATCAGTGGTGTTATGAAAGAAAAAATTGTGACTACAAAATCCAGATTAGGATCATCAGGATTTGGAAAAGCAACATACAAGTATATTTGAAAAGATACAACTATTCCTAAAATTACTACTAGTGTCTTGATGCTAATTGAACTATGAAGCTTTTCTGGTACTATCTCGGGTTCATCCGAGTTTTTTCTCGACTGAAACATTTCAGTATTATCTGCACTGTACTACTTGAATTACGGAGCTCTTTTCTATTGACTCCTTTGCAAGCAAAACCTTGACTACTACCTTGTTCTTTTCTATACTAATTGTCACATTCTCAAATATAGTCCTGTATTTGCTTACCTTTTTTCCATCATGTGTAATAATATGACCTTGTGCTATTAGCAGACCGCTATCAATTAAGCTGTTTATTTTTCTATAACCAGAGGTTTGTGGTATTTTTGAGACTTCAAGAATTTCTGAAATAATTCTTGGCTCATCCAAAACACTATTCAAAATATTTTTCTTGTCATCATCCCCAAATGATTCTAAAACTAATTTGGAAAGAGTAGGATCTTCTATTGTGACCCAATTTGGATTCTGAGACTTTGCTTCTTCTAGTGTGACAATATTTTCCAAGAATTGTTTTTCAAGTCCTTCTGCACCATCTCCAAAGAATTCTCTTAATACGCCATCTAGCTTTGTAAAGTCAGTTATTGCCTGTGTAAGATTTATGCCGTATTTTTCAAAAAGCCTGTCTTCAACTTTTTGTAGTGTTTTTTTGCCAAGATTTTCTTTAATAGTTATATCTAATGATTTTGCAATGAGCGTATCTAATCCTGACATTGTCTAGAACTGCAATGATGAGACTAAAAGCGTGGTGTGTGTCTCATCATATTACAACAATCCTTATTTACTGTTCATGACATATTTCCATATCTGGAAATGAGTCACATAATTCTTGACGAGGGTAAACTAAGAAACTTGCCATTTAGAGCAAGACTTGATAAATGTACAACAATTATAAAAAATGAAATTGATGAATCCATGCGTTGGGATGCAGTATGGCTTGCAGGTGAAATAGCAGAAGTGAATCCTAATACTCCGTTATTTGATGAGGTGGCAGACCTAATGGCATGGGTATTACAAAACGAAAGCAACGGGGTTGTAAAACATGAAGCGTGTTATCAAATTGCTGCTAGAAACATGAGAAACAAGATCCCAGATTTGGTTCAAACTGCCTTTAATGACAAGAGCGTAATTGCAAAGCATGAAGCAATAGAATCGTTGGGCCTAATGCGTGCGTTTGATTCTAAGGATATGATCGCACAAAGTCTAAAAGATCCAAATCCTGACGTACGTGAAACTGCAGCTTTTGTTATGAAAAGATTGGAAAGATTACATAACATCAAAGAAAACTATGTACCATCAAATGTACTCTGATCAGTGATTTTTAATCAACATATCTGATCAGAATGTGAAAACATACTAAAATTCAGATTCGGGGATTCTTACTTCACGCAATATGGTAAATGATGTTTTTTGCAATTCTTGCGGTAAAATTAACTCTGTATTGTTGGCAAAAGTTTCAATATCATTAAAAACCCCATTTAGTTCCATATCTTTTTCTAACTCCTGTAAATAGTCTTCGCTCCACTGCCAATTAGATTCTGGGTTGCATGAATAAACTATCCAGTGGTACTTTCCATCTATCAAATAAATGTCAAATGGATATGCTCTGCAATCAAATGGCCTCTTTTCATAAACCGAACACATTTTTTTATCTTCATCCCAAAAAACACAAATATTTGAATTATTTTTTTTCTTAAGGGCTGATACTTTTTTACCTTTTATTGTAACTTCTTGTAGATATTCTGTTCCAGATTTCCCAATAGATTTTAACGCATTAAAATCATTTGAAAACACTAGAGGTGTGGATGAGTTTGTACAACACCCTTGATGTTTGCAACTGCCACATAGTTTAGCAAAACTAGTCATCGCTTCAGTATTCCGCAGACAGTTTTTGTCTTTTGTAATTCTAATCTGTTCCTAGGCAAATAAAGGCAATTTTTGCTCATGTGGATGATAAATACACTTGTGTGTAATATATTGCAATAACAGTTATTAGCAATAATCTCATTTCCAAAAATGGAAATAACATGAAATTAGTTTTTATCAATAATATCAAGACAAAGGTAGAATCATCAGGACGGATGGGATATGTGTTAATAATTCTAGCAGCTGCATTAACAGGGCTTGTACATACACTATCAAAACCATTACTATCATATGTTGGACCATCTGGAACTGAAATAAATCCAATAACTCTGGCGGCAGTAATTTACATCATCAATGGATTATTTTTCACTCCAATTAGAAAAAATAATAACCCGATCAAAAAACTGGATAAAAAAAGTCTGTTATTAATAACTATCATAGGATTAGCCGAAGTTTCAGGCATAATCACTTATTTTTTTGGACTAAAGGAATCTACTGCAGTAAACGCGTCGATTCTAACTAATGGTGAAATAGTTTTTTCAATTCTAATAGCATTAGTTATTTTTAAAGAGCGTCTTAAAAAAAGAGAGTACATTCCATTTTCAATGATTATTGCAGGAATAATTCTCATACCTATTGGATATGAGCTATTTCATGCACAGATGACTCTGACAGATCTAATTTTAGGCAACTTGCTAATTCTTTTGTCAGGCGTATTTTATGCAATGGATGTTAATTTATGCAAGTATGTAACTGATAAAATTGATCCAAAGAAAATTACCCAGGTCGTTTCTTTTGTAGGCGCTGGATTTGCGTTCTTTTTGCTTTTTGTCCTGCAAATACCAATCACAATTAACATTTCACAACTGCCTAGCATTGCCATTTTGGGCATTTTTGGCACAGGAGTATCCACATTCTTTTTCCTTATCGCAATAAAATTGATAGGCACGGTAAGAACCGTTCTGCTTTATTCGGCAAATTTTGTTTTCGGAGTTATATTTGCAATCGCATTTTTACATGAAAATTTAGTGCCGTCTAATTTGGCCTCAATAGCACTAGCGATTGGTGGAATTTATCTACTTAGAAATAGGATAGGGAAAGTTGAGGCAGAAGGCAATCCAACTAAAATAGAATCAAAAAACGGGTCTTTTAAGGCATTATGCAATACTTGCAAGCATAATGAATGCTGTACTTCATTTCCATCCCCCCTGGTGTTTTCACAAGATTTGATGGATTTAAAATCAATTAAAAAAGATGGTACCGAGTTTATAAAAGAAATTACCATAAACGGTAAAAAAATAAACACAATTCGAAAGAAAAATAATTCCAGCACATGCACGTTTTGGGATGAAACCAAGCAAAACTGTTCTATTTACAATCACAGACCCTTTGATTGCAGGATATATCCATTTGACATTTATTTGATAGATGGAAAGTACCACTGGATAGTTTATTCATGCAACCCAGAATCTAATTGGCAGTGGAGCGAAGACTATTTACAAAGACTAGAAGAGGATAGCAGGTTTATCGAGATTATAGAAAACATAAAAAATTATTCTGATCTTAGTGAAATAAAAACACTGGAATACGAGATACCATATACTGTATTACGAGAAGTAAATTATAACATCAAATTAGAAAAAATAAAAAATTGACAAAATAATTTATCAATACTCATAACATATATTGCATGTAAGTTCATGTGTTTGTTATTTTTAATATTGACAAGTTTTATGATCTAAAATTATGTATTATTATTTTATTACATAATGATGCATATCTATCAAACATGTTTCCAATTTTGGCAGGACAACCTTTTATCTAAATCCAAATAATAAATAACAATGTTAAGAACAAGCATCACACAAGAACAATGCGAGGTTCCTCAAAGAAACCAAATGATCTCTGAATTTTTGCCAGAACATGTAGAGCCATCATACATCATTAAAACAATGATAAAAATAATAAAAACAAAATCAAAAGAGAGCATGGATAAAGAGACTCGTACGCAGTTTTCAAAGATTACTGACGCCATTTTACGAATGACGAAAGAAATTAGAGAATAATCTAGTAAAAACAAGCGTGTTTTAGGCAATTTTGCCTGTATGTAATTATGCAATACATGCAGACATCTAAGGATGATCTGTGAAATAGTCTGTTGTTCATATGACAAGCGAGACTAATTTCTCACTGTTAGATCCTACTTTAGAGTCAAAATCATACGATTACGAAATGTTGCTAGAAAAACTGAAAAATGAGCTAGCTAAGTTTGGCTTGACTTCAAATCAATCCAAAGTCTTTTTGTTTTTAGAAAAATACGGTCCAAGCACAGCAACACAGGTAAGCAAGACGTTAAAAGTGCCAAGAACTGAAACATACCATCTTCTTACACATCTTCAAAACAAAGGAATCGTCTCTGCAACATTTCAACACCCAATTAAATTTTCAGCATTAGCACTTGACAAAGCAATGGGCGTGTTGATAAATGCTGAAAAAGAACGAGTCAAAACACTAGAAAACCAAGAAAAAGGCCTGGTAGATCTTTGGAATACCATACCAAATTTTAAGATTGATCAAAACGATTCCAAGGAAGGAAAATTCCAAATGCTTCAAGGGACAAATCAAATGACTGGCAAAATAAATGAAATGATTTCTAAAACAAAAAATGAACTTTTAATTTTGGGATCAGAAAAAGATTTTATGAAATTCTATCATTCAGGGTTTCTGGAATTAATAACAGATTCAAAAATTGAAGCAAAATTGATTACATCGTCAACTAACAAAACGACATATATTTTTGAGAAAAAATTAATAGATAAAGTAAAGAAAATGCCAAATAAAATAAAAGAAAATCTTTGTTTTATTATAAAAGACGACAGTGACTTGCTCTTATTTATGAGAAATGTGAGCGAATCTCCACAAAATGTGGTTGCAATGTGGACTGATTCGACATCAATGATTTATACGATGAGATTGTTATTTAGTTATATATGGGCAAATTCAAGGCATCTTCAATAAAGGTATCAATATGATGAATTTTGATCAAGAACAGTTAAGAAAAGCCATGGTGAGCCTTGCTGTTGAAAAGGTCTTACTTGGGATTGGTAAGCCAGTTTATGAGAAAGTTATCAAACAATTATCAAATGATTATAACTGCTACTTGCCTGAATGTTATGAACATCCAGAGTATTTGAATACAGTTTTGAAAAAAATCTTTGGCAATGCACATGTCACAATTGTTGATTCAATAAAAAACGAACTAAATG
>JBOGQR010000061.1:0-8998 GCA_050749225.1 Nitrosopumilaceae archaeon
TACTGGTAGTGTAAGTTTCTTTCTCAAAGATCAAAGCGGTCATTCAAAAACATTTAGTACTATAATTCAACCAATACATCAAAGAGCTATCGCTATTACTCAGAATGTACCGCTAACTCTTCATGCCGATTCAATATACCACAGAGGAGAATTAAAAACACTTTCTGGAACTGCAACTCCTGGAAGTACTGTAACTATATCAGTCTTAGATTCAAATGGTAATACAACTACAACTTTTACAACAACTACCGATAAAACAGGTCATTATTCTTATACTGCTACAGTTCCAATTGATGCGCCTTTTGGGGAATATACTGTTGTAGTTTCGGATGGCAAAAATAAAATTTCTAAAGCTCACAATATAGTAACAACACATCAGATCATACTTTCAACATCACAACAAGAAGTTGATCCAGGTAAAACCATAATATTTAATGGTACGTCTATTTCCAATCAACCTGTCTCAGTTAGAATTAATGATCCTGCAGGAAATCAAATCTTTGCAAAGGATGTTAATGTTACATCTAGTGGAACGTTAGCAATAGCATATACGATTGATACTGGAGCTGCAAAGGGGACCTACATATTAACAGCTTCACAAGGAACCGACGAAGTTACTCTCTATTTTGGAGTTGGCGAGCAACCAGTACCACAGCTTACACTTACAATGGACAAACTAAACTATCAAAACTCAGAAAAACCTGCTATCAACATATCAGGTCCACCTACTTCAACTCTTAATTTAGTAATTGTAGATCCATCTGGCAAACAAAAGTTTGCAGATACTGTTTTGTTAGGACCTGATGGATTTGTTGCTTATTCTTTTAATGTTACATCATACACACCTGGAATATATTCAGCCGTAATAACTAGAGGAAATGATAAAGCAACAACAAACTTTGCGATTGGTCTTTCAACTGGTTGTGGACAGATAACCATGAGCACCATAAAGGACACATATCTCTTAGGAGACAACATCATAATATTGGGTAAGTGTAACCCAAATTCAATAATCAGAGTCACTCTTTCTGACTCTAATGGTGTCATTGTAAAGTCTGTGGAGACATTCACTGACAAAGCAGGAATATTTTCCTCAACAGATTTTAGAATTCCTGCAGACAGTAAACCAGGAATTTGGAAGCTTGAGGCTGTAAATGGTATTAATCACAAAAGTCTTAACCTTACAATAAAATCAGGTCATGAGGGAATAAGCGTTAAGCTTGACAGAGTTCCACCAATTTATGTTGTAGGAGATATTGTCACAATTTCTGGCACTGGTGCTGGTAATGATGTTAATGTAATCATCAATGTACTTGGCACTAATAGCACCCAAATTACATCTCTTAACATATCATCAACAAATGTAGGAGAATTTAGTACCATATGGAAGATACCGCTCAGTTTTGATCCTGGTTCTTATACAATTCAGGTAAAATCTGCAACGGGTCAAGCAACTACAAACATAAGCATACAATAATAGATTTTTAATTAGAAATATTTTTTACATCCTCCTAGTGCCACTCATGTTGTGAATCTTAAAGAAAAAATTGCAGAAATTCCAGATTTTCCTAAAAAAGGAATTTTGTTTCGTGATATCAGCCCACTACTAAGAGATCCATCAGCTCTCTCACTAGTAGTGGATGAATTTGCTAAACTTTACCACATAAATGAGATTGATGTAATTGCAGGAATTGAATCAAGAGGTTTTCCTCTGGCTTGTGCACTTGCATTAAGATATAATAGAGGAATGATAATGATACGCAAACAAGGAAAATTGCCAGGTGCAACTAAGAAAATTTCTTATAACATAGAATATGGAAGTGCAATAATGGAAATTCAAAACGACGCTATAAAAAAAGGACAAAGAGTTCTCATTTGTGACGATCTGCTAGCCACCGGCGGAACAGCAAAAGCTGCAGCTAAACTAGTTGAGAAAATTGGTGGCACCGTAACTGGATTTGCATTCATAATAGAATTAACGGATCTAAAAGGTTCAAAAGAAATTAAAAGCTACAGACGTGAATCGCTAGTGAAATACTAATGGAACAAGCAGAAATAGGCATATTTGGCGGGACTGGAATTTATGACTCTGGTCTTCTGACCGAAAGCAAAGAAGTTACTATTGATACTCCATTTGGAAAGACGTCTGACTCTATAACGGTAGGAATTTTCAAAGGCAAAAAAGTTGCATTCATGCCACGACATGGGAGAAAACATACAATTCCACCGCATTTAATCAATTTCAGAGCTAACATTTGGGCTTTCAAAGAAATTGGTATAAAAAGAATAATCGCACCTTCTGCAGTGGGAAGTCTAAAACCAGATCTCAAACCAGGAGATTTTATTTTACCATCACAATTTATTGATTTTACAAAATCAAGAAAGTATTCTTTTTTTGAGGGAGAGAAGGTGGTTCACATATCTGTTGCAGATCCTTTTTGCCCAGAACTTCAAGATGCAATAGGTAAAGCTGCAGATAGAATAAATCTAAAGATTCATAAAAATTGCACATATGTTTGTATAGAAGGACCAAGGTTTTCAACACGTGCTGAATCAAAATTCTATAAAGAGGTAATAGGAGCTGATGTCATAGGTATGACTTTGGTACCAGAATGTCAGCTTGCCAGAGAAGCTCAAATATGCTATGCCTCAATTTCAACTGTCACAGATTATGATGTATGGGCAGACAAACCAGTAACTGCAAAAGAAGTCTTGGAAACATTATCAAAAAATATTGAAACTACAAAGAAAATTCTTACTCTCATTCCTGATTTAATACCACCCCAGAGAAATTGTTCTTGTGAAAAGGCATTAGCAGAAGCTCAGTTTTAACTGTCGGCAAAAGTTTCTTTTTTTAGTCCCTCTGGCAAAGTAATATCTCCACGAACTAATTTTTGTTGAAGTTCGTTAATCACTTCATCTACATTATAACCTAATTTGGCAATTGCTTTCTGAGTAGATTTAGGAATTTTTGCTCCAATATTATGTCCCCCAATTCTTCCAAAGGCTATGGCATTAAATCTAAATGAATAGAGTTCATCGAGAGTAAAAACTCCGGTAATTTTAGCAGCTATCTGACTTCCATGAACATTATTGATATGAACCCTAAGATTCATGAATAAACCCTAAATTTCAACTGCCTTGTTTACAGAGTTTTCTATAAGAAAGTTCCAGTGTTTTTCGTCTTGAATCTTAAAGTCATTTACTTTTAGCTTTATTACTTTTTCATCCAGACATTCATGTTGGATCTCATCATCTTTTCTAAGCTTTACAAGCTTCCATTTTTCTTTGTGTTTTTTTAAATTACATAAAAGAACTGCCCATTTTTGATCCTTGTCTATTTTTGGCATTCCTACATAATCCACTATATTTTCAATTCCTAGTTGTTTTTCTTCACAGAATATTTTTTTACATTTAACACAGCGCCAGATATCAACTGAACCAATTGTTCTTTTTTCATAATTTATATTTGTAACACCAAAATAAACTATTTCATGTTTACAGGTATCTTGATCTGTTGACATTGTTTCTTCTCCAGATATGGTTCTATTTAGTTCTTGCATCATCATATGGCTTTTCTAAAACAATTGATATGTTATCAACAAGTATATTTTTTTTAAATTGAATGTTTTCTCTTTGACACATACGTCTGTACATGTTTACAACAGCAAATCTTGGATGTGTCGATTCAAATTCTGTTGTCGTTATATCAATAAAACCACCAAGTTCTACTAGACTTTGTGCAGCTTCTATTGCTAATGAATCAGATATTTCTAATTTTTTTGCGATAGTTTCTGCTGACATTTTACCATTTTTTATAACCAAAACAAACACCTTTGTTTGGAGTTGTGATAGTCTAAGCTCTGAAGCAAGTTTTTCTTCAACATTATTCAAATTCACACTCATAACGTCTGAGAAAATCACGATGTAATTAAAGATGCGGCATGTATCATATCGTTGGAATTAAATATTAAACTAAAGCAGTTTGAGTATGAGGCTAATCATAGGTATCACGGGTAGCTCTGGTATTCTTTATGGCATAAGAATGCTTGAGGTTTTAAAAAAGTGTAATATTGAAATTCATTTAATCATGACAGAATGGGCAAAAAAATGTCTTGTTTTAGAGACAGAGTATGATTTCAAATATGTAAGATCTCTTGCAGACCATTATTCTGATGACTCTAACATGGCTGCAAGTGTTTCAAGTGGAACCCACAAAACAGATGGAATGATTGTAATCCCATGCAGTATGAAAACACTTTCAAGTATAGCAAACGGTTATGAAGAAACCTTGGTTGCAAGAGCATCCGGAGTAACGATGAAAGAATCAAGAAAGTTGATCCTTGTTCCACGTGAAACACCAGTTACAAGTATTCATCTGGAAAATATGTTAAAACTCGCAAGGATCGGCGTTATCATTCTACCTGCAATGCCAGGATTCTACAATAGACCAAAAACAATAGACGATGTACTAAATCATGTTGTTGGAAAATGTTTGGATCAATTTAATATCGATCACAGTTTGTTCAAGCGATGGGAAACTACCTAAAATATTTTACAAAATATTTCATAGTTTAATTAGAAATTAAATCAATAATATAACTTGAGTCTAATAGGTTTATCAGATGTAAAAAATCAAAGATCCTTTATATTTGGTGTAATGGTGTAATATACAGAAAACCTTGACAAGTTACAAAAACAGATATTCAAATGACAAATCTCTTGATTTCATAATACCGTTAATGGTGTTATTATTTCTTGGAGCAGTATACATTATGTCTTTAAGAGCTTCTGAAGGATATGTTAGCTTTATTTTGATAGGTATTACAGCTGCCATTATGATTTACTGGGTAAGAGTACTAAAGAAGATGACAAAGGACACACAGCCACAGTATACTACAAAAGAAAGTGATACAAAGAATTGGGTATATGACTTGATAAAAGGAGATCAAGAATTAGTGTTTGTAGCAGAAGTACCCGGACCAGAAGATCAAGTTACAGTTAGATTGATTGATGGTATTTTATACATAAGGGGATCAAGCAAATTTTCCAAAGAAGTTCCTATAGAAGCCACACCAGATATGGGAATTCATGATTTTAAATATAGAAATGGAGTTCTCACGCTAAGAATTAAAAAATTAGAGGCTCTTTGATAACTCTAATTTTTCTGGCAGATATTTATCAGTAATATTTGTCAGCCCATATTTCGAAAAGGCTTCAAGCTCAGCTTTTCGTTTTAGTTTTAAGAATACTTCCAGTTGTGTCTTCCAGTTTCCCTCTTGGTAACGAGGATCCTTTTGTAAATCATATATTCTCTTAATGTCGGATTCAGTCATCGGTATTGTAGGAAGTTTATATTTTTCAATATCCGTAGCCCATACACCAAGCCACTTTGCATCAGGAACTGTCAATTCTCTCAAATGCGCAGCATTTGCAGATCCAGATTTTATCACCATAGCAATGTGCTCACCATATACATCGCCGTCTGCCAAAATAACAACTGGCAATCCTAGTTCTGTGTTAAGTCTTTTCAAGAGACTTCGTGTGGAACGTGGCGCCTGACCTGCAGTATCAACTATTATCGCTTTGAATTTTTTATGAACTTTTTCTTCAACAAATCTTGTAAAAAGACCACCTTTCTCTATTGCAATCACAAGTTCAGCACTTGTGTCTACTAATTCTGCACTACTAAGACTTGGTCCTATTAGATACCCATCAGGATGATCAGAGAGATTAACTCTTCTTCCTTCATATCCAGGTACAGTATATTCTATTGTCAGATCCCCAAAAACACTACTTCGTTCCTCAGGAAAAATATGAAAGTCTTCTCTTGGAAATGAAAGTAAGGCCTCAAGATCAACTATGATGTTATCAGATTCAGGCTGATCTTCAAAATCAATTTCAAAAGCTTGTGATGAATAATAAATATCTCTCAATGTAGATGATTTTCCTTCTTTTACTAGTCTATTTACAAAAAATGCAAGCCATGAAAGTTGAGTGTATGAACGAAGCTGCGACATGTTTCTTGCACTTCGAACTGCGCTAGAACTACCAAGAATGTATTGCCTTAATTTTTTATCATATACTATATTGCTAACAGATCTACTTGGAATTGAAAATTGTGGAAATTTACCATTCTCTAAATCATTATAAATTGTAACACCCTGATTTTTTAAATGAGAAAGTAATTTTTCCTTTCTTGCTTCCGCCGTTTTAGCTGTTTTAGATTTGTTGTTCTTCAAGTTCACTTCCCTTCTTTATTAGTTGTTTATAATTTGGTTCTTTTTTGTTTGCAGAAAGCTCGGTTACAAATTGTGCAATAAGTGGAATATATTTTGAATATAGGTTAGCTCTTTTTTTTGCCATGTCCGCCATTCCTTGTCTTGACATATGTACAGCAAGTTTTCTTGCCAAATATTGTAATGCATTTTTAAGCTCACGTTCTATTTCAGGTCTGTCTGCAACATTTTCTTTTCCTACCGTTTTGTATGGAATTCTAGTAGAACAGATATGTGATACAATAACAAGAGGTGGATCACCTTTAATCTTATAACGACTCCAATCCATTTCATTTACAATCTTAAGAACAACATCACTTCCTTCATCATAGAGAAGCGGAATACGGTTAGCAAATCTATATACCTTGAGTCCTGTCGATGGGATATCTCCTCCATATGCGATTCCCATCTCAACTATGAATGGAAATCCAGAATAGGCAGAAGCACTTCGCTGAATAACAGATGCAAATTCTGGATTAAAAAATTTCATCACTCCTTTTGATAATGGTTCTTCTCCAAGGGGTGCAAGGCAACTTGGATCTGGGGATAGAAATTCTTCAAATTTTTGAAGTGCATCAGCAAGTTTAACAAGTTCTTCATTAGTCATACTACCAATCCTTTTTTCAGGCTTGAATTTGGCAAATTCACAGAATTTATCTGCAGTTGTTGGTCCAACTCGTTGGAATCTTTTTGTCAAAAAGGAATGTAATGTATCACCCTGTACGGTATTTGCTAATTGTTTGTAATATGGACTCTCAGGATCTAATTCAACTATATGTGATTTAGATTCACCAAAATTCCAATATGTGAGTTTTTTATTTGCAACATCAAGATCGTCTATACGAATTTTGCTTAATCCATCAAAATCTAAATTGAGAAATGACATCATTGCAACAACTGTTCGTACAGGTCTAGAAAGACCTGACCATTTTTTCTGTGCTCGTTCCATAATGCCTTTTGAATTAAGATTTTTTTTCTGCAATCCAAGTTCACTTCGAACTTTTGTAATCATATTATTATCAACAATCGGTATTTGATAGTGCGTATCCACTATCATTCTTCTAATTGTCTCTACATCAATGCCATGTGGATGCGGTTTTATAACAGTAGGTGGAGGGGGCATTTCTTTTACAATTCTGGGAAAATGAGACTTTTCTCCAGAAGGATCTTCAAATGTTATAGAAGCATATGGTGTGATCAAGGATGTTTGCGATACATAATCACGAATCTTAGTTCCCGCTTTTGAATAGTCTCCTTCCAGAACAATGCTAACTGAAAGTCCAGTTTTTGAAGCTTCTTTTGTTGTATGTTTTTGTATAACGGGTTTATTTTTTTGTATATCAAGCAACATTACAAATTCGTCTTGTGTTTTTCCATCGGCGCAACTTTTTACAATAACTGGCTTGTTTGTTGTGATTTGGCCATACAATATAGCCATTGTTGCTCCAAGTCCAAACATACCTCTGGCTTGTTTTAATCCAAATTTTGACCCATAAAGAACAGTTCCAAATGCAAGAGGTACATGTTTTGGTTCAATACCAGGACCGTTGTCTTTTACTGAAAGTACGTATGGTTTTGGATCTGGTTGTTCTGGATCTACTGCTTTAATTGACAGATGAATATCTGGTAAAATTTTCTTTTGATCACATGCATCTAAAGCATTTTCAACAAATTCTCTAACAGAAGTATATAGAGATCTTGTAGGGTTACTAAAACCAGCAAGATCTCTATTTCTATAGAAAAACTCACTTGGTGAGATCTGGCTAAAGGTTTCCTTAGTCAAAGACATTTCCGTTCTCCCACAGTTGTAATCTTTCTAGTTTTTCTCTGCGTCTTGCTTCCTGCAAATCGTTGTAAACTTTTCCATGTGTACTTCCACTTGAAAGTGTAGTAATGGCATCTACTGCAGTTCTTAGGTGATTTCCTTCTCCAATTATTGCTACAGTACGTCCATATACTGAGATACTTGCACCACTAAGTTGTTCCATATTTTGTCTAACTCTACCACCCTCTCCAATTATTCTTGCTTTTATCCTTTCAATTTGAGAAGAAGATTTACCCCCAAATTCTCTTAAATCAATAACATGTAATGCATTTTCACCCTGTAAAAGGCGCATTGCTTTTTCAGGAGAAAATCCACGACCTATCGCCATAACAACTTCTTCAGCCTTGAAAGGAAGCATATCTTCTATTTTTCCTGTTCCTCTAATAGTTACTTCACCTGTTTTGCTATCTATATCAATTGTAACTGAGCATATTTTTTCTATTTTTAATTTTACTTTTCCTGATTTGCCAATTAATGCACCAATTCTATCAAGTGGAATTAGAATAACTTTTTCAAAACTCAATTCATTATCCTCTCAAGTATATCAGATGGATTCTCTACTGTCAAGCCTCTTTTAACAAAGAAATTAGTTATATTTTTAATATCTCTTTCAAGGAATTCTTTTGCATTTTGATGTCTTATATCAACAGAGGAACCAAAATCAAGTACAATCAAGCCTTTCTCAGTTTTAAATATGTTATATTCAGAGAAATCAGCGTGTACTAGTTTAGCCTTGGTATAAAGATCTGAAATAAGCGAAATTGATTGTTTATAGTCATCATAGGTAACTTCGGTTTCTACCAAGGTAGGTGCAGGTACTCCTCCTTTTCCTACAAATTCTAAAGCTAGTACGTTTCTTATCAGATTAACAGGTTTGACTGCTGGAATACCAGCT
>JBOGQR010000062.1:0-8763 GCA_050749225.1 Nitrosopumilaceae archaeon
TTGTGAAGCTGTGGAATTATTCGTGCTTCGTTATAATATGGATAAACTGCATCATAAAAACTAAGAAGCTGTTTCAAACTTGGCTCTGCTATACCATAGGTTGGCTGTATTATAAATCCTGCAATTTTTGATTTAGAAATACTAGTAAAAATCTTCTCTAGTAGCTTTTTAAATGGTTCAAGTTGAGTTTTTGAATTTATTACTACTTTGATGTAGGTAATTTTTTTTGAATTTACTGCAAGTGTAAGACATTGTAATTCATTTTCTAAAAGTTTAGAATAATGTTTTGGATCAACAAATTCAGATTCTGGTGTCTTAAATTCAATTTTAATATAATCAATGTATGGAAGTACTTGGGAAAATCTTTTAGAGTCATAACATGATGATTCAAGATAAGTTGGAATTTTTTTCGTCTTGACAAACTTTGCCATTTCTGAAACTGCTTCAGATTGTACTAATGGGTCACCTCCTGTAAAATTGACTTTGTAGGTGTTTTTTTCCAAATTATTTTCTATTAATTTACAAGCTTCATCAATGGTGTATTCATTTCCAGAATCCATTGGTAAGGAATCTTTGGTGTCACAGTAAAAACATTTGAAAGGACAACCTGCCAGTCTTACAAAAAGTGTCTTTGTTCCATATAGTATTCCTTCTCCTTCAAGTGAAGTGAATATCTCAAATAGTCTTACTTTCAAGCAACCGATCTGTAGTTTTTCAATATTTATTCAATTGGATCTATGCCTGAGTAACTAAAATGATTCATTTGTTCAAAATAGAAAAACGATGTAGTAAAAATCACACTACGGAGGTTTACTCTTCTTTGTTGGAATAATAAAGACTCAGGATGTTATTTGCTGTGTTTTTCTCACAAAAAGTCCTGCTATGAAAATTACAACACCAAGAATTCCAATAAGACTTCCTATAAACTCAATTGTGTCTTGTAGCTGAATTTGTGTTGGTGCAAGTAAGACTGCTAGTAAAGCTCCAACTACAATCATTGGTATACCTATTCCAACAGAAATTTGTTTTGAAGTCATATGATGAGTTTCCTTGAAAAACGTATATGAAGCTTATGTAAGGTTTGGCCTTAATCTTTAGAATTGTTAGTACTAGTTTTTTTCAAATCTTTACTTTTTGAATTAATCTCTTTATGGGAACTTTGTTTATTATTATCATCATGTTGGGCATTATTAGCTGTGTTGGCATTTTGTGCTGTATTTGCATTGTTTACAGTCTCTGATTGTGTTTGGTTATCTCCATTTTCATGAGATTTTTTTTTATTGTCAATATGAGGTAGATTATGTATAGTAGCGTTTTGTGTTGCATTTACATTATTTACTGCCTCTGATTGTGTATGGTTATTACGTCCTGTCGCAATTGAGGAGTTTGTTTGATTTGATGCTGTTGAGTTGTTAACTGGATTTGTTATCTCTTGAGTATTGACATTACTTACATTAGCTGGCGATATCGTATTTGGTGATTCAGTTGTTGATGTGGAATTTATCGCTTGGTTTTGGATGGCTTCAATCAATTTTATCAATTTTAGTGCTTGATCAATTTTACCTTCCGAAACAAGATGCTTGAGTTGAACAATCATGCCAGGTATGTCTTCTGTTTGATTTGTGCTAGTATTATGAGGTAGAGATTTAGTAATGGGAATAGGTAATTGCGTTACATTTTGTGGTTTAGTCTCATTTATCTGATTTGGCATTATATTTTGCGGTTGATTAGTTTTATTTATCTGACTTGGCATTTTATTTTGTAGTTTAGTCTCATTTGCTTGGCTTAGTCTTTCAATTTGTTTTTCTGTAAAGTCTTTAGCTCGATCTGATGCTTTTTTGTTTGCTGCATCTACAAGAAGATGGTGAATATCAAGAAGTAGTTGATTTGTAATTTTAAGATCCTTATTTACTTGATCCATATTGTTGGCATCAAGGTTTTGTCTTGCATCTTGCATTGTCTCATTAAACTTGGTGAAATCTATTTGCACATTGTTAGTTATAGCAATTGTCTCTAGTTTATTTTCAAGATTTTGTATTCTGTTGATTTCACTTCTCAATTGTAACATATCGCTTTGAGAGGGTTGTTCATTTGTGGTAACAGGTGTAAGGGATGATATCTTATCGTTTACCTCTTTGAAAATTTTCATTGCAGAAAGAAAATGTTCCCTGGAGGAAGCCTGATCTCCTTGCGAAACTGATTGCATTAATGCGTCTGTTTCTCCCGAACCTTGTTTATAGAGTTGATTAATTTCACCAGGTACCGTTGGAACTTGTGATAATTGGATATTGATGTTATCTCTTGCTTGCGTTACAATTCTTAGTAGGGCGTCAAGGTTTGAATCAGCATAAGACGGAGCTGGCAAATTTGTCAGTACCAAACTTCCAACCAAAACAAGTAAAACAAATGCTAATGATTTCATTCTTGGTTTTCCTCCTGTGTTTTTCGTAGTTTAATGAGGTTTTGCTGGTCTACCTTTTCTATTTCGATAATCCCTTCCCTTTCAAGGCGCTTTACAGCACGCCAAGTAGTTGTTCTTGGTAAAAGGAATTTTTTACGTAATTCGCTTTCATAGGCTTGGCCTCCATTTTCAGAGATGAATGTTACTATATCTTTGTCATCTTGGCGCAGTTCAGGTTTGAGCCTAAAAATTGCTTCTTTGTCTGGTACTATAAGGTCCTCAGTCTTAGAAGGTTCAGTTGTTTTAACTGGTTTGCTATTTTTTGTTCTTTTGATCAAAACAATAGCTGTTGCAACAGCTCCTGCAATACCACCACCAATTAAAAGTGGGATATTGTCTGGTGTTGGTTTTTGGTTTGAAAGAGCCGTTTGTTGTTCTTGTGAAGCAATATTCTTTGCATCATTAGCAAGAACTTCTGCATTTGAATACTTGCCTTGGCTAAATGCGGAATTGGCGTCTGCAAGTTTTGCAGCAGCCATTGGTGTGTTGATTCCTTCTGAATTAATATTGTTAATAAAATCTTGAGCTTTTTCTATAGCAAGTGTAGCGGTTTGGCTTGTACCTAAAACTCCAAATACATAGCTAATGTCAGTAGAACCACTTGGTAGATTGATGAGGGATTGATCATCAACAGTTTGTATGTTAAGTGGATATGTATTCATTCCAACAATTACCGTATTTTTTGGTAAGATTAAAGAAAAGTCAGTTGGTGAATTAACATGAAATGTCCATGTCTTACCACTTTTTGTCACAAGATCAGCTGTATCATAATCAATTTTAATCACAGAAGCCCCAAGTGTTTGGATTGTTGCCGAATTTGTATCAATTTTACTGGAAAGTAAAGTGCCATTTTCATCCTGAGCTACAAAGCTATCAGTTGTATTTCCAAATAGATTTATTGCAATATCTGGTGATTGTTCATCCACGTTGATTTGATAAAAAACATGAGCAGTGCCATCTGCATAAATGGTAAAGTCTAGAACCTTAGTTGAACTAGAACTAAATGAATACTGGGCAAATGATGAGATCGCTACTAAGAAAAAGCATATCGCTACGACAGGGGCATTTACCATCGTTGACAGGATATATGTAATCCTTACAAAAAGCATTCCTTCCGGTAATGCATACTCTGTTTGGACTAACTGTGCCCTTTGTTCCATAGTTTAATACCTTAGGTTCATCATTTGGACAATACTTTGGAATCTTTGGAATTCTTGGAAGAATCTGATTCCTTTTTCGGTAATCACAAATAGGCGGTTTCTGTTGTCTTTCATAGACTCTACTAGACCTGCATTGATTAATTTCTGGCACTTTTCTAGCACTGCATAGTGTGACAGGTTTGCTCGTCTAGAGATAGCAGATACGATTACGCCTTGTGTACCTCCATCCATGGTTACACCCAAGATATCGGAAATTATGCCCATTTCCGACCTGTATTGTTGTTTTGACATGCCACTCTATAGAATCGATGTTTTATCAGGGACATCGTGAAATGTCGCAGCGGAACAGCTAGCGGAACGGGTGTTTCATAGTTTGAAATTGCCAAATATTGTCAATTTGCGTGGCGGGGGCGGCTAAAATTGATGAATCTAATAGTTGTTTAATCAAAAAGAAATGGAGGTTTGGCTTCAAGCAAACCCCCGATTACGGAATTATAACCCAACGCGCCAAACGACTCTGGCTCTTTGGGGTAGCCAACTGCCTACAAAAAGCATTATGAAGTTAATAGAGATGTTAGATCGCCAAAATTAAACAAAAACATGTGCGATTAGGTACTAGGTTGTTCTAGTTTGGTCATTGTCACAAATCCAGCAATCTTAACGTGTTGATGGGTTGAGCGATCACATAATTAAAAAACAAGACATATTTAACGAATTTAAAATCTGACATGACATAACTTGAAAAACGGTAACGGCAAAGCGCACTTGATTCCTGTCGTAGAAGACATCCTGTCAATAGATCCTGGAATGAGGTTTGCAGCTATAATAGATCTTAAAGGAAACATATCTGAAGCCATCATGAAGGAAGGAAAAACTTCACTTAAAACCCAAAAAGAGGAAGAGCATTTTTGCAGACAAGTTGCACTCAGAAGGAAGATGCGAAAGCAGTTTGACAGAAGCCTGGGACCGGTAAACTATATACACATTGAACGTGAAAAAGTGACTCAGATTGTAGTATATCCAAAGCGAAAAACAGTATATGTTACAATAGAGCCAAATATTAACATTAAAAGAAAACTGGAAATTGTGGAATTAATTAAAAAGAAGACTGTACATTTGTAGAAATAAGAAAAAAAGAAAAAGAAAATTAGTTTTTGGTAAGTTGGACAGCACTTATTCAGATGCTGGTTCTGCTGCAGATTGTGGAGAACCTTCTCCTACTACTTCAGCAGTAGCAAATCGTCCACCCACTTGAGTGACTTTGATTTTTGCATTTTGTCCTACTTGTCCACCTTTGACAAATATCACAAAACCATCTACTCTTGTAATACCGTCTCCCTTTCTACTAATTTCTGTTATGGACACGTCGTATTCCTTGCCAGTTTCTACTGGTTTTGGCCTGTCATCAAATCGTCTACCGCCACCTCCAAAGCGCCTACCACCGCCGCCAAATCTTCGACCGCCGCCGTAGCCTCTATCGCTGCCGTAGCCTCGGTTATCAGAGCCTTCGCCAAAACCGCCTTCGTTATAGCTCATCGTTACACCTCCTTCCAAAATTCCCATAAATTCATACCATATAAAATCTGATCAGCTGTTCAATTTTACAACCTAAACAAACTTAGTAATAATCCAAGCCTAGTTGCAAGCAAACATTCAGGTTTTGCCGTTTTTGTAAAAAATCATTTGCTTGATATGATATCAGATATTTGAAAAATGCGTCAAGTATCTAAGCAAATCTATTAACTTTTTATATATTACAAATTACATTATTGATAAGCAATGTTTGAGAGGTTCAAAAAAAATCGTGATAAATTAAAAGAATTTTCCTCTGAAAAAGAACCTGAAGGCGGCGTTATGGTTGAAGATGCCCATTATGAGCCTTCAAAGGCGGAATCTACAAATTTTGAGCACAAAACCGTGGAACAAGTAAAAATACAGGAACCTATTGAACAATTCAACATGAGCCAACCAACTGAAGATATTGGGATAAGATCGCTTATGGATAAGCGAACAAAACTTGAAGAGGCAATAGACTATGTTGGTCTATTAATCAAGAATCTCAAAGATAAGCGTACAAAACTTGAGAAAAGTATCGAGGATGAATCTGTTGATATTAAAAACTTGAAAGAGAAATTACTCAAGGTGGGTCAGTATATTGATGAGGAAAGACATGGAATCAAAGTACTCCAGCAAAAAAGAACAGATGTAGAAAAAGAGGCAGATGATGTTGGCACTATGATAAATAATCTACGAGAAAAACTCATGTCTATTGATAGTATAGTAAATGAAGAAGGCAATAAGATAGAGAAATTTAAGGAATCACGCCCAAAATCTGAATCTTCGCTCTAATCTAGAAAGTAAAACTTTCTTTTAGCATTGAACTTAGGTTTTCTTTAATATCAAATTCGGAAGAAACAGAATCCAAATCGCCTATCAAGACTTCAGCCGCAAGACATTGATTTTTTGAGAATTGATAATAACATTCTAGTCTTTCTTGGTATGTCTTGGCATTGTGAAATGTTTCCCAAAAATTTTCAGATGCATGTTGGATAAATAATAAAAACTTGCGTATTGCTTCTTCAATTTCTGGTGATTTGCTATCTTTTGTCAATCCAATTAAGATCTGCTCAAGCTTGCTCTCCAAATTTGATTCGTATATCATATGATAAAGATCCATTTCTTTTGTCATGTAATTCGTATGCAAGTGTGTCATAAAAGTATTCATTGAATAATTTTCAAGAAAAATTGTATAATGATATAGTAACTACATATTTTAAAAAAATCTTGAAATTTTAAACTCAAATTTACATAAAACTTTAAATAATTTAGTCACGTACTATATGTCCCTATCAAAGGAACATCCTCCCAAGATAGGCGTCATGCAGAAAACAGGCGACGCGGCCAAGGAAAAACCCTTCCGCACAAAAGGAGTAAGTCAGTCCATGGGATGAAAAACTCTCAGGAAACGATGACAAAGGTCATCGACAGGCTTATGGATCCTAAAAAGATCCTACCTTACGCTTGGCGTGTGCAAGCACGCTCTTGCATGATTAATTTTTTCCCACAAATTTGCTTTAATTAAAATCGACAAATTTATGGAAATCATTAGAATGTATCATACAATAATAGCACTGCATTATGAGTATCAAAATCAATGTCTAGTACAAAGAACAAGTGGATTTGGTATCTTTTTCCTTCAAACATTGTCAGCCAAGGTCTAAGTACTGTCATTCCGTTGTATGTAATTTTTCTTGGAGGAAATATTGGTGAAATTGCAATCATTGCTGCTATTCAAAACGGAGCATCGGCTTTTGGTTCTATATTTTGGGGAAAAGTAATAGATAGATTTCATATACGGCGAGCAGTTCTTTTGGTCTCATTTTTTGTTGTGATGCTTTGCAGTCTTTTGATGTATTTTACAAACAGCATCAACGCTCTTTATGTAATTTCTCCTTTACTTGGTTTCTTTATAGTAGGTAAAAATCCTGTTGCGCAATTACTTGTAATGGAATCCATTCATAAAAATCAATGGAGATGGCTATTTGCAAGAACTTCGATAATTGGAACTTTTGGTATGCTAGGTGCCATGATAATTGGCGCTATAGGAAGTGTGTATTTTGATTTAAAACCATATTTTTTGATATGTGCCGCATCGTGTGTAGCAACAATGGGTCTTAGTATGACAATCAAAGAATCTCGGTTCCATTTGGAAAGAAGCAGTATAGCGCACTCAATCTATGGTTTACGATACGTGTTTTCCCATTTCCATTTTGAGTTCCCGAGGATTCCAGAGTTGTATGATTATAAGCATATAATTACAATTTTCAAGGGAAGAGTAACTGACGAAATAGGCATTTTCTATATTACTAACTTTTTATTTTATCTTGGCAGTAATATCTATTTTACCGCTTTTACACCATTTCTAAAAAATTATGGTTTTTCAAACTCTGATGTTTTTTTGATTTATGTGATTCAAACTGCAGTAATGATCTCAGTTTTCTTTTTGGCACCACGATTCATATCAAAAATGGGAGAGGAACGCTCCATATCGTTATCATATGCACCAAGAATAGCTGCAGTAGCAATAGCTGGATTGTTTATTCCAATAACATTAGGCCAGGGGTTTTTTGTAGTAGCAATTATTTCAGCCTCCTTAATGGTTATTGCATTTTCAATTTTTAGTACAGCAACTTCAATTATTTTTTTCAAAAGCATTCCACAGGGTTTTGAGGGAAAATATCTTGGGGTGAACAGCTCAATTACAACAGTTGCTCTTTTTGTTGGTGCCTTGTGTACTGGCCAGCTTGTAAATTCATTTGGATATACAATCGCGTATGCTGTCGCATCTGGAATCTTGGTTGGCTCTTTTGCTTTGTTTAGAGTATATCTTCGCTATAGGCTATCAGATAAAACTGACTAGATGTAGCGAGCAGATGATGATTGACTAGCAGGCATGGATGGCAATTTGTCGTTTACTGCTGCCTCTGCAACTGCTGCTGCTTCTTGGAGAATCTTTTCTGATTCTTCGTTTGTTGATTCTGAATCTATTCCAAAGTCGCCATTGTGGAACGTGTCTGTCATCAAACCGTTGAGCATTTCAGTCATTCCACCTAGCTCACGATCTGCTTCTGGCATGAATTTGACTAGTGATGATCTGAGGTTCTTCATCAGGCCTATTGTTGGCATGATAGTAGCGACAGTGTCTCCAAGATCGTGGAATGTTGTGAGTCTGAGCTCAATTTGCTCTAGTGCCATTCTTGCATTTCCTAAGAGCTTGGTTACCTTGCGTACTTCGGCTAATTCTTTTGATAATACTTTGCTAGCAGTAACATCGTGTTGTTGTGTTGCAACTACAATTCTTTTGAAAAGTTTTTCATCTCTTTGTTTTAGTTTTGTAATCATTCCGTCTAATTTTGAAATTTGAGTCTGGAGTCTTTTTACTGCAGTCTCCATTCTTGGCTTTAGTGCACCTTTTGGTTTTATAACATCATTGAATCTTTCACCAATGCTTGGTGTCTGTGGTCTTTGCCAGTTATTTGCAAAATTTGTCATGGTAACGACTAGGAAAATTTGTTATTAATTAAAGGTGTGAAATGAGGTTCACCGTATGCTAAATTTAGCTAACAAAACTATGCTCTACCT
>JBOGQR010000063.1:0-8702 GCA_050749225.1 Nitrosopumilaceae archaeon
TTTGCTGATTTGCCTTGACTGTTGTTATAATATTTCCCAAAGAATCTACAATTCGCGGATTGTTTGAATTTATTTGTTCAAGTGGCGCAACAGGTGTACCAACAGTTGTAATTGCGGTAAGACGCACATTGTCAGAGGGAGAATGAGGATAGGGAAGTGTCCTGTCTACATATTCACCAGTAATTGTGTCACCTTCTGTAGCATAGAGTCTTCCTCCTGAAGAATGGGAATCAGTAGTAAAATATACTGTACCTTGAAAAATTCCTGTATTTTTTCCCATCTCTGACATTGCAATTTTTGTGCCCCCTGAATCAGAGTCAGACCAGACACTAGTTTCAAATTTGTCTATTGCTTTTGGATTAAGATTCATGTCTGGATCTATTATTTGTAATATGCCTTGTGTATTTGTTTGATAATTTTGCTCGAGCCATTTTATCTGACCAACATTCCATTGTATAGGAGCAGAACCTGTTACAGTTTGATCTCTGTTATACGCAAAAGAAACTGTTACACCATCACTGTTTTCAGACGGTAGGAACCCATCATTTGGACCATGCCCACTTTGAGTACCGCTAGGCTCAGCACCTTGCCCATCTACTCCATCTGTTTCTTTGAGAAGTGGATCTCCTGTAAGGGTTACATTGCCAGCAAATATTCCTGTATTTGTTCCTGTTTCTGCTAGTTGGTATGGCGATATGGTATGACCACTTGTGGATACAGAAACATCAATTGTATCTACAAGATTTGGATCAGAGTCAAAATCAGGGGCATAAATCAAGATATGTACTAGACTTGTCCACGTGTATGCTTTTTTATCAAATCCTACTCCTGTTGCATCTACCAATTGAGTTTGCAATAAAAGTGCAAGTAACGAAATTGCAATTACAATAATAAATTTCATTTATTGATTTGGCTAATTTTATTTTCTATTTAAGGGTTAAAATGAAGACAGTTGAGTTTGTGCACAACCTTTAATCAGATTTTTAGAAATCCTTTGTCAAGTGAGAACTGTACACCGGGAAGAAAGTCACTATCTGAAATCTCACCACTAGACCACCAACAGGAAGTATGCTTAAACCACATAGGAATGTGTATGGAAGAGCCTGATTTTGTAACTATAACATACTTGTTATCTGATAGAATTTGAAGTATCTTTACAAAACTGGCGTCGCCAGTATTAAGACCGCACCACAGTTTTGTAGCATCCTTGATTGAAGCCAAAGGTGTAACACTTGGCGGAGAGATTGTTGATGTTGTCGTACTTTGTAAATTTTCATGGCCAATTGTTACAAAAATATGCGATGTTGCAGGTGAGGATCCTTCGGTCGGATCTGTAAAACTAAATTCTATTTCAGAGCCAATGTCTAGTGGAACTCCATCAACTTGCCTTGGAATTTTTACTTGTGCTGTAAAAAGATTTGTGTTAGGTCCTGTCTCTCTCACATCGCCTGTCGGGATACTAAATACGGGATCTGCCAAAGTTGTAACCAAACCGCCGTCTCTAAATTCTATCAAATTTAGTGGAATTGAATCCGGTGTGTAAGAATCAAGATTCCAGTTTGGTGCATAAAGTTGTAGTAAAAAAGTTTGCCCAATTCCAACTCTGTTTTGAGATGAACCTGATGAAGAAGCTGGTACAGATGGAGTTACAGATATTGTTACAGATTGTGTAATGTCAGTTGGGTTTCCAGAATAATCTGCTTGCTGGTGGTATGTCATTACAATAACGTCACCGTCTTTGACTGGCTTGCCGTTTACTGTTGATGGAACAGTAAGATATAGTTGAAAGACTCCAGAATCAATTCCAGTTTCTGTCATACTACCTGGACCTGAAATAGGTATTCCATTAATTGTAAAATCTACCAAGCCTGAAGTAGATACTGTCATGATTGTTTTATGTTCTGTATTCAGATTGCTATCGCTTATGAAGAAAGGAACCGTGCTTCCAGGGGCAACCGATACTGCATAACAGGCAGGAATTGAAATTAGCAAAATGAGAGCAAGTAGGTATTTCATATGAACTAGGTTGGATTTTCTCTAGTTTAATCTTACTACAAAATGATCTAACCGTTATAATCAGGGTTTTTGCAGTTTTGGTTTTAGTTTGTCATTGGCTTTGAGTAATTGCAATGCGATAGATTTGTTGTTTAATGCAAGATCGTATTTTTTATCAATTCGCAAGGCATCGTTAAAGCACTTTATTGCCTGCTTTAACAAGCCAAGTTCGCCAAGGGCCAATCCCTTGTATGCAATTGCCATCGCATATTTAGAATCAATCTTTAATGCCGTATCATAGCAGTCAATTGCGTCATGATATTTCCCTATACTATGCAAGGCTGACCCTTTGTTGACAAGCGTAGTTTTGTTTGTTGGAGCCATTTCCAGTACCTTATCATAGCACTTTATTGCCTGCCTGTATTTTCCAAGATTTTGAAGTGTAACGCCTTTGTCAATTAGAGCCATCAGATTTTTTGGATCCTTAAAGAGAACAAGATCATAGTATTCAAGGGCAAGAGTATATTCACCCTCCTGACAGAGATCATAGGCTTCCTCTAAAAGGGATTTTGAATCATCCAACTTGGTTACTAACAAACCAACCTATTTTTATCCTTTTTTGAAAGTCAAATTAAATTTTATTGGATAACCGATTTTTGTAATATTAACAAGCCACAAGAAATCACAATTGAAAAAATATCTAGAAATCTTTTATGGCTTTTAGTAACGGTATGTTAAATGTCAGATGATTTTCAGGATAACAGTTAAGCATAACTCCATTTTTTATTTCAATAAAATTCCAGTCATCACATGTTATGTTATATTCCATCGAAGTATTGTCAAATATCCAATAAAATCCATTAGCGATGTTTGAGTTGGGATATTGGTGACCGCGTACAAGTGTAATGGCGTTCTGATCATAATTCACATTTATCTTGGCATATAATGAATTTGGGTAAAGGTAAATTACATGTGGATGAGTTGTAATTGCATCAAATTCTTTTTGTGTAACGTATTCGTTGTGTAGTATTATCACTTTATCATATTGTGATAAAATATGCGGATTCTTGTCCACATCAATATCTGTTATCATATCATATCCAAGTGACTGTAAAACATTGGCTGCATTTTGACTTGCCGTATATCCTAATGGCCTATCAAGGGCAATTATTGCAGTTAGACAACTTGAATCACACTGACCTCTATAGTATGTATAAAATCCCGGTTCTGCATATGCTGCTGCCGTAAAAATTGGAACTATGACAACAGATTTCTTTGTATTGTCATCTACTGAGACTTGGATTAGTCTCTCCTTTGTAACCTCAACTACAAATTCATTATCTAATTTTATTATCCCATTTTTAATCAAATATTCAATTCCATGAAGAAATTCGGCATCTGAAATTTGATTTTGGCTCCACGAGTATGCGATTTTTTTTACCGAATCCGGTATTTGGTTATTTTTGATTTCTCCCAATATTTCAGTTGTTGGAAGAATTCTATTTTCTATCAGCCATCGCATTCCATTAATAAAATCGTCATCAGAAATTTTTCCTGCTGCCCACCAGCCTGCATTGTGTTTAACCCAGATAGGTATCATCAGAACAGAACCCGTATCTGCACTTGTTAATTGAATATTCAATGACAGGATCAAAAGAGATGAAAAAATTATCAGACTATTCTTGTATTTTAAAATAACAGCCCTATTTTTCAAGTATACTATTCCTTAATTGGGTGACCATACATCAGTATAAAAAATTCGCGTATTACTTGTTCTTAATATGATTTTATAATTTTAATTCATTTAGATCTTATGTCCAGGCATTCATATCCTTTTTCCAAATACGGACTCCGTCTACAAATACCTGTTCATCTTCCTCAAAAACGGTATGCCATTTGACATTATGTGGAAATATTTTGTTCATCTGTTTTACCTTATCATTTGTTGGATACTTGTTCAGTAGCGCCCCCCATCGCATGTCTGGTATCTTTGGCATAATTTTGTTAATGTCTTTCATGTCACCTGTCATATGAGAATTATTTTTTGTATATGAAGTATCGTTTTTTATGAGTATGATTTTTCTAAATATCGTTGCATAAAAGTAAATTCGGCCTTTTTTAATCTAGAAGAATCTGCAAGTTCGTGTGTCATGTCAATCAAATCAGTCAACTGCATACTTGGAACCAATTCATCCTCTTTTTGTTGATCTAGTTCATATTCAATATTTGAAAGAATGTCTACATTTTCATCCAACATTTTTAGGCAATCATCAAGATACATTTCAAAGTCTTCGTTTTCCAATTTACAATTTCTCAATATGGTAGTTCCTTTTTAAATTCACGGATTTTCACTTGAGAACTTACAGCTAATCCATGGAATGATCCTACCAAAATATGCAGAAATTATCTACTTTACTAAGATAATTTATAAAAAACTAGTAAGAATAGTTCTTTAAATATAATAATAATGACATTATGTTAAATAGTTGTAATTCCTATAATATGTAATGCTCGTTCAGCGCAGAATGATGGATTGAACGTGCGTGGCCCTTCAGAAGCCATCAAGTGAATGATGTGCATTGGCACTAGTTCGGTGGGAAGTAATCTCCCAAGTTCTGAGAAAAGGGTCACGCCAAATTATTTTCATGACAGATATGTTGTGATTTTATTTTCGCCACATCTTTTCCCATGTCTCGGCAAATTTTGTCATCATCTCGCCGTATGTTTTTAACTGATCCATTCCTGACTGGTCCATTGATTTTTGCCAATTTTCCCCAAATTGTTTTAATGCGTTTAAACCGGATTTGTTCATCGCATTTTTCCAACTGTCAAGAAACTGGTTCATAGTGCTTTGGCTTGATTCATTGAGTGCTTTTTCCATTACTTCATTGTATTTTGCCTGAACATCACTACTTGCTTTCTGTAATGATTGAAATGATACTCTCCATTTTTCTAATGATGTTGTGTATTCATTCCATAACTTGGTCCAATTTTTTGCAGACTTTTCATTTTTAGACATAATTTGCTATTATAAAGCAGTCTGATAAACATATCCTCGATCAGGTACATGTGATTTTCAGTTCTTTTGGTATGAGCTAAAATTTAATCTAACAATCAACAAAGGCAACACAAGCGATTAAATTTGTAACGAGTGACCGTTTATTATGAAAAATCTGAAAATTTTCATCATATTAATCGTGATTGCAGGAATTATAGGCGTGTCAGGAAATGCTTTTGCATTATCCCAGCCAAACATAGAATGCAAATCAGGAAACATCTGTGTTCATCCGGGTGATTTTATAACATATTCTACAGAATTTGACAAAGTGCCATCTATTGAAACATACACTTTTGGAAACTATATCGGTACAGATAAGGTAAGTGTTAGTATAAACAGCATTTACAATGGTACCAAAATTCAATCAAACAACATCTTGGATCTGAAAACTGGATTTTATAATGAGACTGTGGATGGAAGTGGCATTCCTATTCTTGTCATGATACCAATTCCAATTAATATCGACACAAACATACCCGGCGTTTCTGAAAAAACTCAAAATTTCAGCGGTTCCCAGAGGGATGTGATTTCTGTTGCAAACAACACGAAAACAGCCACAAACGAGATAGGATATGATAAAGAAACAGGTGTACTAATGTATCTTCATCTGATACCCCAAGAGTCATCAAATGCAGATATTTCAGTTGATCTTAATTTTCCAACTAAATATGATTTGATTAATACCAACATGTTTGCAAATTCTGGAACACAAGCTGTATCACACATTCCATCTTGGGTAAAGAACAATGCCAAGTGGTGGTCACAAGGCTCGTTAAGTGACGATGAGTTCACAAAAGGAATACAATACATGATACAAAATGGAATAATGAAAATTCCACAAACTCATTCTAATTCTAGCTTGTCACATCAAATACCTAGCTGGATTAAAACAAACGCAGACTGGTGGGCAAGCGGTCAGATATCAGACGATGATTTTGTAAAAGGAATACAATATCTTGCAAGTAGCGGCATAATTCATGTCTAAATTCTGATTAATTTTACCTGTGTTTTTTTAAATCATTTTTACTTTTTCTGCAATGCAATTTTCCAGCTTCACCTCTGTCTGCAATAGTATGATATCTCCATATGACCATAGCTGGATTGGGTGTCAGTTCTAAATACAAACAACTCGTTATAAGATTCGATATTAGTTGAGAATCATGAGAATCGAAATGTTAGCGATTGGAGCATTCCTTATTGCGATTTCAATCCCAGGTTATGTAGACACTCCAAGTATTGTTTCTCAGATGGTTCACTCATTCATGAATATGTCTACTGGCTCTGTATCAGGTGCCAACCCCAGTTCGATGCTTAGACAGATGGGATACCCATCAAGAACTGTAATCATCCCCATCATACAGTACACTTTTGCAGGACTGGGAGCCGCAGGATTTGGCATTGCAATGTTTGGAATGATAGCAAAGAAAATTCCAAAACAAGTCAAGGTAAAACTAGTTACCGAAGAACCAGAGAAAGTAAAAGAGATACATGTTGATCATCTACCTGTAGATGAAAATACCAAAACAAATCTTCGCAGTCTTAGAATATTACAGGAAAGATTAGCCAAAGGCGAGATTACGTCAAATGAATTTCAGAATTTAAAAAGATTCTTAGAATAATCAAAAAATGTTTACGATGTTTTGTGCAAATATGTTATTGAATTTTCAGCGTTAGCTAGAAATTTTTCGTGACTTGATAAACCTAGTAAGATGTATGAAACCGATGAACACCCACGCATATATCATAGCAGTAAAGACAAACTGCAATATTGTATAGTCAAGAGAGTTTGTAATCAAGACTAGTGGGAAAAAATACTGCGTCAAGTTGGCAGGAAAAAATGCATTCAAAAAAGTAACGCCATATGTAGGCAGTGCATTCCACCCAACAAAAACGGTGATAAAAAAGAAAATTGCTTTTTTCCCTACGTATCTTTCAAATCCACGCCTTTCAAGATTTATCAGTCTCTGGTTAAGATTTTGTATCTCTTTTTGAAGTTGATCAACGGCGTGATCGTTTTGCCTTTGTGTGGATTCTTGATCTTGGCCTCCAAGATATATTGGAATTATATTATCTAGGTATTTTTGATCAGAGACTGGCAATATTCTACCTGTAGTTAACATATCAAGGATGTACTCTAGTCTTCCAGGATCGCCTTTGCCAATCTGGATTAATTGCTTTACAGAATTAATCAAATCATCAGACATTGACTAGATGAAAAATTGCCCAGATAAAAGGGAATGCGCTGAAAAAAAATTTATGAAATGTATGATTTAGCTAAACCATGCACCAAATTTATCTCCTTCTTGCAGAGGATCAAAATCGGCGCTTTTTAGTTTCAGATACAAAAAGGCCTCATGTACCAGTAGAACGGCATCATCTTCTTTGAGATGATAATTTGTTTTTACATAATCATAATATTTTTGCAATATCTTTTGGTTTTGTTCGTCAAGTGATACCTTGTCAGAAATTATTTGCGATGCAATGCTTTCTATTTGAGAGTCATGATTAGAATTACTCATACGAGTCGATATTTTTGTAGCCTTTTAATACTTTGTAATGTTGTTGATGACTTTTTGTTTGCAAGAAAGTTTGTAATTTATAATTACACACAGGAGTTATTGTTAAAGAACATCCCATTGCCTGCTATGAGTTGTTATCCACAAAGGCTGAAAATTCACATAACAGAAGAAGAGGAAACAGATTCTGAGAATTTATCCTTGGAATAAATTCAAATCAGAACACATGTAATATAAACATCGTCGGATAAAATCAAAATTCATACAAATTTAAGTTAAATCCGGTTTTAATCAAAGCCTTTAAAGTAATACTACCAAGTATTAGCATTCAAAATGAAAAACAGTTCGATTTACATCATAATCGCTTCAATTATAGTTGCAGCTGTTGCACTAGCTGTTGTTTTAGTTTATTCTCCTACCCAATCATCTGTAACTCAGAATGGTATTCAAAACAATGTTTCAATCCAAGCTCCTATCCAAAACGTGAAAAAGTTCAACTCTACTGATGAGCTTCAAAAGTTTCTACTTGATTCACAGGTACAAACTTCTGGGCAATATTATGGCGGTCCAGTACATGGCGGGATGGTAGAAAGACTTGTACCTGCTCAAGAAGGAGTAGCAATTCCACTACCTCCTGTTGCAACAGGAGCACCAACAGGACAAGTGCAACAAGGAGCTGCAACTACAAATGCTGGAGATCAATATTCCACCACAAATGTACAAGTAGCTGGAATTGATGAGCCTGACTTTCTTAAAAATGATAACAAGTATGCATATGTGTTATCGCAGGACAAGCTTACCATAATAGATGCATATCCTGGTGAAACAGCAAAGATTGTTTCCAAAGTCGGACTAGATGTCAAAGGAAATAGCCTCCAGAACATGTTTCTAAACAAAGACAGACTAGTTATCTTTTACAATGATAACACAGAGCAGTATGCCATACCTCAATATGATTACATGCCAAATCCAATCTATACTCCTGTAACCCACGCCGTAATAATTGATGTCTCTGACAAGGAAAATCCAAAGATTGTAAAAAACTATGAGATGACCGGATATTATACTGGTGCAAGAATGATTGGAGATTATGTCTATCTTATCTCAAACTCGTATGTTGATTATGTACATCC
>JBOGQR010000064.1:0-8615 GCA_050749225.1 Nitrosopumilaceae archaeon
GTTATCATTACAGCGTTTTATTATAAATGAGTTGTTATGGATAATCTAGCCTTTCATTCCATTTGCAACCAGTACAGAATAACATCCAAGACCACATTCTTCACAGATTGGTTTCATGGAATTTTTTTCTGCACTTCCAATACAACATGGCATCTTTTCTCTTCCCATATGATCTACTGATAAAATAGCCCATGTAGGACAGTCAACTGGTGTGGTTCCTTTTCCACCCCAGTTTTTCTTCATCAATTCCAGTTGTTTTACTGGATTTATGACATACTCAGGATATTTTTCTCTCATTGCAATAATATCATCTACAACTTTGGTCCTTTCTGGTCCAAATGGAAGCCAGAGAGGATCACCTTTTGTAAAAGGTGTATGGAACTGGAATCCTATTTTGTTTACAATTGGTTGCCATTCCTCGATAACATCCTTTACTGTTGTGTAGTTTTGTGAGTTAATTGTCATGGAGACCCAAATATCCTTCCAAGCCTTTTCTCCATTTTTTTCTATGTAATCCATGATGTTTTTCTTTGTCTTTTCATATGCGCCTTTTCCACGGATATTATCATGAATTTGTTGTGTGCCATCTATCGATATCCAGTAAAAGTACAGGTTCTTGATTTTTTGTAATGGAAAGGTACCATTAGAAACCACACAAGCTCGTTTTGGAAATTCTTTAACGAATAATTTTACGACATCCATTCTCATTGTGGGTTCGCCTCCAACCAAAGTAACAATGAAGATGTGTTTTTTCTTGAATTTTTCATCAATGATTTCTTTCCATTGTTCAACTGTCAGCTCTTCGTTTTCTTTTCTGTTTAGCCACCAGTAGCAATGCGTACAGTGTAAGTTACATACATTGATTATATCTGCAGAACCGTAGATTGGACTTTTTTTATTAAAGAATTTGTAACCAAAATATTTCAGTCCAATATGAAAGTATCCTGGTGACTCTTGCATTATCTGACGAAAACCTCTTCCCATTATCTCCATGTATACATACTATGCATGTCATAGATAAAAACGGTTATCTTTTAATGGATCAAAGCTTAAAATCTGTCTTTTTGTGAGGGAAATAGTTGTGAAAGTTTTACTCACCAGACCACTGCATGACTTTGCTGTAAAGAAGTTGGAGAAATTATATGATGTTGAGATTCATACCGGAAAGATTCCAATGCCAAAAGATTTACTGATATCAAAGATTAGAGACAAGGACGGACTGATTTGCTATCCATATGATAGAATAGATAAAGATGTGATTGATGCTGCGTTTAGACTTAGGGCAATTAGTACCTATAGTGTTGGATATGATCATATTGATGTAAAATATGCCAGTATGAAGGGAGTGGTAGTATCCTATACTCCTAAGGTTTTGACACGGGCTACAGCAGATCTTACCATGGCATTATTACTTGCTGTTTTTAGAAAGATTGGAGAAGGCAATAGACTTATTCGTAAAGGAAAATGGAAGGTCATCTTTGGACCAAGCGAGTTTTTGGGAACTGATCTTTATGGAAAAACTCTAGGAATTTTTGGGATGGGAAGAATTGGAAAAGCAGTTACAAGAAGAGCTAAAGGCTTTGAGATGAACATATTATATCATAACAGAACTAGGCTTTCTAGAAAAGAAGAGAAAAGGCTAGGAATACGATATGTGTCATCAGATGAGTTGTTTAGAAAAAGCGATATCATCAGTATACATACGCCACACACAAAGCAAACAAATGAAATTGTAAATTTGAAATTATTTAAAAAAATGAAAAAGACTGCATTTTTGATAAATACTGCACGTGGAAAAATAATTAATGAAAAAGATTTGATTTTTGCATTACAAAAAAAGATGATTGCCGGAGCTGGCCTTGATGTCTTTTCAAAAGAACCTATTGGTTCCAATCATCCTCTTGCCAAAATGGAAAATGTTGTAATAATGCCTCACAGTGGCAGTTCTACAGTAGAAACACGAAGTAAAATGGCTGAAATTTGCGTCAAAAATTTAGTACTTTCGCTATCCAGTAAAAAACCAATTTACCAAGTCCTAAAAAGTGCTTCATAAAACTATAGGTTTCTGATTAAATGAAACCAATACTTCATTTATTCCAAATATCATGCCTTGAATGCTAGGAATTTGAGATTTGTTTTTGATCAATTCTGGTTTTATTAAATTTAAATAATACAATTTCTTTTTTACCTCCTTTAACTTTTTCGTCTTTGACCAAGATATATTTTTTAGATCTTTAAGATTTGCAGATATGTCACAAAGCTTGATAATCTTTGCTTCCCATGATGCATCCTTTAGTTGCTTTACATATTGTTGTTCTTGTTCCCCTCTAGACAGATTTTTGTCTTTTGATAATGCTAAAACTAGGACTGCAACTTTGCTGCCAAATCTTTGTTCAATATCATCAAAGGTTGCAACCGTATTATCTATGCTGTCATGTAACCAAGCTGCACACAAAAGATCCTCATTAGTAATTCCTAGGTTTTTGAGTCTGTTTACAACTCCTTCCAAGTGCCTCCAGTATGGAATCTTATTATCAATTGTCATGCCAGAATATTTCTCTTTAGCAAATAGTTCTACAGATTCTAATTTTGACAATTGTTTTCTGGTATAGTTATCTGGACTTATGTACCTAAAGTTGAATCAAGTCGTTTGGATCCATCCTGATACAGTCTGTGCCAACTGCCTTTAATTCAGTAAAAGAAATCATACCATTTGGAACCTTACCCTCTTTTTGCAATATCCCTAATTTATCCATAAATGACTTTTTGTGTCCGTAACATGTCACACCAACCATGTATTCATCATCTTTGACCTTTATAGATATGATAAATTCAGGAGGCATTGCACAGTCTACACCTTTTTCCCTAATAGAGCAGTGTTCTGGAAGCACGATTTTGCTTTGGGTGTCACAAAATATTAAGTTTGGTTCCAATTTTCAGACGATCCAAAAGCCACTAGTGTTTGTAATTTTAGTTACATGCAAAAAATAAATACGTATTATTAGAATTGCTCAATAGTGAATTTTACAAAGATATCCTATGAAATTTTATCAATAGATGATTCAATGCGATATGTAGAAATCATCGGAGGAGACGGGGAATTACTCCTAAACAAAATGAAGTATGGAAAGCATAGTGTCAAGGCACAAAGAAAAGAAGAATTACTATCTTTAGACTTGCATAATACAAAGCAGATAGAGAAAAAATTCAACAAAATGTTAGGCAGTGTTGCTTTTACTCATGTATCCAGAACAAAGGTGCATCAACTGGTTTGGTATCATAATGATTTGATAGTTTATTGCACCTGTGAAGGTCATGTTGATAACAACAAAATAGCAGAGATTTCACGCAAAATAGAAACCATTCTAGGAATTAGTAAACCTATAGAGTCAAGTAATTTTATCGAAATTCCAAATTGATTCTTTTGTATGTTTAGTATAGTCCAATAGTCCTTTTTCTTGTAATGATTTCACAACATATGCAGAATAAGCTGGCGCCCCAGTTGCTCCAGGAGAATTATAGTTTAAAATATGATATGAGTTTGGACCTTCAATCTCCATAACATCTGGCAAAAATTTTCCTTCTGGTGTTATGATAGGAGTACGAATTCCAGCTGTTCCTCGTTCTAAGAAATATTCAGGTTTTATTTTGGGAATGAACTTTTGTACCCTCTCAATCATGACTACTTTTGAGACAGAACTTAACCATTCTTTTGCAACCAGATTCATAAAATCAGCATTTAGGAGTAGATTTCTTGCATTTCCAGTAACCACATCAATCAATTTTGAGATAAATGTATCCATGTTTCCTACATATCCAGAATAGGTTTCAGGGCTTGGTACAGGTACTGCATTTGGTCCCACCTCGCTTCTTCCATCAGCTCGTAAAATCCAGTGCGGATCTAAAAATGGAAAGTCAGGATAGTTTGGAACAGAATAGATATTTGTTTTCACAAGATCTGTGTATTCTTTTTGTGCAATCCAATACTCTCCTCTAAAATGTAAACTGGAATATTGTACAGCTACATCAAATTTTTTTGCAATATCAAGCGAGTATCCTCCTGCACAGTTTATCACAAAGTCACATGATAATTGTGTTTTATTTTCAAAATGTATTACTGGTTCTTTTTTATTTTCAATTGATTCTACTTTATGGTTTAGTAAAAATTTTGTCCCATTTTTTTGTGATTCATTTTTTAGTTCTTGTGTTAATTTCCCATAATCAACAGCAACATCTGTTTTACAAAATACTGCAGAGTGACAAGATACGTTTGGTTCTTTTTTTGCTATTTCGTTTCTGTCAAGCATTAAGAGATCTTTTTCAGAAATTCCATTTTGTACACCCCACCTTAGGTATCTTTCCAGTATCTTGTGCTGTGTATCATCTAATGCAATTTCTAGTGTTCCAACAGTCTTCCATACCAGATCTTTTTTTTCTGCAAACATTTTCCATAGATCATGTGATACAAAGGCTGCCTTGGCAAGCTTGGATTTTTTTTCAGGATTAAGATAGAAAGGCGAGTGTACTACACCTGTGTTGCGGCTACTTGTATGCATGGCAACTTCTGGTTCTTTCTCAATTACTGCAATTTTGAGATCATAAAGACTGGAAAGCCAGTATGAGATGCAGGTTCCAAGCAACCCCCCTCCAATTATGGATATGTCGTATTTTTCCAACAATACCAAAACAGAGGTGTTTCTTTTAATTGATTGTGTGAAACACATACATTGTAATAAACCATCTATGTCAGGACCAAAACATTCACCCTAAACAAAATTGAATGTATCATACAGGGTGTTGCGGAATGGCGACACCACGGATCTCCTACTGCTGAGAGTGTAGCATCTCCAACATTGTGTGCAACAAAAATGCCTTGTGCGCCATCCATTACCATGATGTTTGGTACTCGACTTACAACGGTTTGGTTGTCTAATGAAATATTCCAGTCAAAATCTTTACCTAGTTTCAAAAGAAAGTTATTTCCTTTGTGCATCTGAATTGTCTGCCCGTTTTGTCCTAGTGTAACAATTTGATTCTGATCGTTACCAGTCCCCAAGTCTGATTGAGTATAAGATACTGATAGTGCCCATCCTCTTGCCACAAGTTTTGATATGGAATCAGACTTTACGCATGCTGGAGAATTATCCTCTGATTTCATTACAAGAGAGAAACCTTGCATGCACGTCAATTCTCCGTGAGAAATTCCAGATTTAAGTTGTTTCAAAGGCGGTAACAAGAATAATTTCAGAGTGACAACATAATCTGAAAGTTGTATCTTTTTTGTACTGACTGGATATGGATCAATATTCATTAATTGAATATAATAATGATCAAAAGTTTGAACTGTTAGTTTATTATCATTTCCAGAAATCAAAGTAAAATTCCCAAGGTCTTGGCTATTCGTTTTGATATTAACTATTATCTTTGCTTGTCCTTGCCATATACATGTAACATCAGAAGGGCATCTAGAATCTTGAATTACATTTGCAAATTTTATTTGGAGTCGATCTATTGTCACAGTTTGATTAAATCCTAGTTGAAATGGAACACCTAATTGTATAGCACTATCAGCAAATGCCGCAGTTGGAATCATCAGCAATACACATACCACCAATGTAAAACATCGTATTCTTGTATGCATATTTACACATTGAAAATTTGTTTTATAAAGAATTCCGTATCTTTGTAACATAATGATGATAATTGTGAAGTATTTATAAAATAATACATGTTGGGCAAACAGGTTCACATGATATCAGGTAAGATTCCTAACAAGAGATCATCCTGCTTGCCTAATTCTATATTTCGTAGTAGTTTCTAAAAAGGAACGCGTATAATTTTTACTAAAATCCATTGATTTTATTTTTATCAACAATCAGCATTTAGATATTGCTTATGATTTTTACTGATAAAAGATACGTCAATCTTATTTATTGAAATGCTCATTATTACATAATGGAAGTTACCATTGGTCAGGCATACAAATTAAAGTGTGAATGTGGACATGATTTCATACAGCACATAGGTAACACAGGTAATTTTGCCTGTAATGTACATAAAGAACATTGTATATGCAAGTTTTTTCGTTTTGTAAAATGATGCATGATCTACTTTTGTAAAAAAAATCCATTTCTATTTTAAGAGATGAATACGTTAGGAGAGATCTTGTGAATTAGTTAATGCCATCTGAAGATTGCAAATAACTAGGATATTATTTGATAAACTACTGAACTATTCAAAATTATAAAATATTGTAAGAAATAAAATTGTTTAAGAACAACCTGTTGAGGTTAAGATTGCTCCTGTATTAATGCCATCGACTACACTATGTAACATCGACTTTTGAGCATCAGAGCCACTGAATGTATAGACATGGTTGATTGGGTTATCTCCTGTCCATGTTCCTTCTACACCAGAGATTACACTTCCAACTGTTGGAGTAGATGAACCAAAGAAGGCAGACGCACCAGATATTCCAGATACATCAACTGTTCCTGCTAGGCAAACGTTGGTGTGTTGTTGTACCATTGCAGGTGTTCCAGTGCCCTGTAGAGCTGTAATTGCAAGGTTTAATTTCAAAGCAAGAAGCTGGGCTAGCAACTTTTGGTCTGTTGTAGTTTTAGGAGTGTAATGGAAGATGTTGTCTGTGATACTTGTTGTAAGACCAGTAAAGACTGTTGGGTTATGTGCACTTACATAGCCTTCAAGTGTGTTAAAGTTAGTATTAGTATATTGATTAGACCAGTTTCTCCAGAAACCTATTGTTCCCACATCACCAATGTGTGCAACATCGTCGTTTGTTATTGTACAGACTGCGTGTTGTCCAGGTGCTAGTGATACTACCCCGCTGCTGTTACAGTCACCACTAAATGTTGCAGAGTAACCAGAAATTGCAGTCTCGCTTACTGTGTGTTGACCTGCATTAAATGGATTAGATGTGTTGTTTGTTACAGTGTTACCATCTACCTTTAGTGTGACACCTGCAATTGTGAGTGAGCCGCCATCATTATTGATTATCTTCTTGATTACTGTAATTGTTGGCACATTATCACTGTTTGTTATAGTACAAACCGCATTCTGTCCTATAGCAAGTGTTACTATTCCATCAGCAGCACAGTCACCGCTAAATGTAGCAGTGTATCCAGAAATTGGAGTCTCGCTTACTGTGTGTTGACCTGCATTAAATGGATTAGATGTGTTGTTTGTTACAGTGTTACCATCTACCTTTAGTGTGACACCTGAAATTGTAAGTGTGCCGCCGTTGTCATTTATGATTTTCTTGATTACTTTGATGGTTGCTGGGTTGTCGTTGTTTGTAATGGTACATACCTTATTGTCTCCTGAAGCAAGTGTTACTGAACCATTAGCAGCACAGTCTCCACCAATTGATGACGCATAGCCTGCAACTGGAACTTCACTTACTGTGTGTGATCCTGCAGTTTCTGTATTAGATGTGCCGTTTGTTACAGTGTTACCATCTACCTTTAGTGTAACATTTTGAATTATGAGTGAGCCACCGTTGTCATTGATTATATTCTTGATTACTGTAAGTGTTGGAGCAATGTCGTTGTTTGTTATAGTACAGACTGCATTCTGTCCTGAAGCAAGTGTTACTGTGCCATTGACGTCACAGTCTCCATCAAATGATGATGTGTAACCAGAGATTGGAGTCTCGCTTACTGTGTGTGATCCTGCATTAAATGGATTAGATGTGCCGTTTGTAACTGTGTTACCGTCTACCTTTAGTGTTACTCCTGCAATTGTGAGTGAGCCGCCATCATTATTGATTATCTTCTTGATTACTTTGATGGTTCCTGGGTTGTCGTTGTTTGTAATGGTACATACCTTATTGTCACCATTAACAAGCGTGATTGAACCATCAGGTGCACAGTCTCCACCAATTGAGGATGCGGTATAGCCTGCAACTGGAACTTCACTTACTGTGTGTGGACCTGCACTAAATCCGTTAGCTGTACCGTTTGAAACAGAGGTTGTATCTACCTTTAACATAACTCCATCAATTGTTAGTGAGCCACCGTTGTCATTGATTATATTCTTGATTACTGTAAGTGTTGGAGCACCTTTGTCGTTGTTTGTAATGGTACAGACTGCGTTCTGTCCTGAAGCAAGTGTTACTGTGCCATTGACGTCACAGTCTCCATCAAATGATGATGTGTAACCAGAGATTGGAGTCTCGCTTACTGTGTATTGACCTGGAGTTTCTGTATTAGATGTGCCGTTTGTTACAGTGGTAGCATCTACCTTTAGTGTTACTCCTGCAATTGTTAGTGTACCGCCGTTGTCATTGATTATTTTCTTGATTACTTTGATGGTTGGAGCAATGTCATCATTTGTTATAGTACAAACCGCATTCTGTCCTGGATGGATTGTTAATAAACCGAATTCATTACAGTCACCTCCAAATGTTGCCGTATAGCCTGCAACTGGATCTTCACTTACTATGTGTGAACCTGCTGCTTCTGGATAAGATGTGCCGTTTGTTACTACGTCGGTTTGGCCGTTGTATACAGTGTTGTCCGTTACCTTTAGTGTAACTCCTTCAATTGTTAGTGAGCCACCGTTGTCATTGATTATATTCTTGATTACTGTAAGTG
>JBOGQR010000065.1:0-8500 GCA_050749225.1 Nitrosopumilaceae archaeon
ATATCCAAACGATGCACGTAAAATTCCTTCTGCAGCTTTTTCAAGATCAGCAGATGCGGTAATTATTGCAGGATTCTTTCCTCCCATTTCAGAAATAAACGGCCGAGGTTTTTTCTTGACAAAAGCTTCAAACCCTGACATTCCAACTTCCTTTGAGCCTGTAAAAGCAATTCCATCAACAAGTGGGCTTTCAAGTATTGTTTTACCTACAACACTTCCCGCACCAGTAACAAAGTTCAGAGCTGCAGGAGGAAGCTTGTGATAGATTGATTCTACAAACTTGAATGCTGAAAGTGGAGTGTCACTAGATGGTTTGAGAATTGTAGAATTGCCCGTAATGAGAGCGCCTGTAGTCATTCCAATTGCGATAGCGGACGGAAAATTAAACGGGGATATTATCCCCCAAAGACCATATGGTTTGAGCACACTTTGCGTCTTTTCATTTGGACTAGCACTCTTTGTTTCCTTAGAAAAGCCTTGATTTGATTCAAGTTGGTCTGCGTAAAATCTAAGAAAGTCGATTGCCTCATCTACATCCCCCATAGATTCAAGACGATTTTTGCCGTTTTCAAATGTCATAATGGCAGCGAGTTGAAATTTATCAGAAGACAAAGTATTTGCACATTCTCTAAAGATTTCAACTCTTTTTTGGTAAGATGTTTTACTCCATCTTGAAAAGGAGCCCTTTGCAGATTCTATTGCATGAAGCGTGTCTTCTTTGGTTGCCAATGGAAAATTTGCCATAACAATTCTAGTATCAGCAGGGGATCGTACTTGGAATTGATTATCAGTGTAAATTTCTTTTCCTCCTATTATCATAGGATAGTTTTTGCCAAAATCTTTTTTTACTACATCAATTGCCTGATCAAATTTCCTATTGAATTCATCGGTGGAGTTTTTTAATACTACACTAGCCCAAGTTTTTTCATTTTCGAACACGACAATCTTATGTATCTGTACAATAAATTAGCTCCTAATTTTTTTAGCCATAAATGAAAATAGCAGGATAGCATATACTCTACATGCATAGAATATGCAAACGTTGTAAAACTGAATATGAGGATAATGGATATCCTGTCTGCAACTATTGTTTAGAAGTACTGGATAATTATGAATGAGTTAGGCAAAAATGGATTACATCTTAGCTTGTGCACTAACCTGTTTTAAACGCTAAACATTTTATGCTTGTATACAAAGTGTGCTTATGCTTAATACTGTCTATATTGACGCATTAAAAAAACGAGAGGAGACCCTTTCTATTTTAAAAGGAGAAAAATTTGATCAGATCATAGAGGAAGCCAAGCACAACTGGATAGAATACGTGCCACAAAAGCAGGATTGTGAAATTGCCGGAATAGACAGTAGCTACAACAGTACAAAATTTCAAGGTCTAGAACTATGGGTAGTTACGGCAGTGGCTGTAAAATCAGATAGTACTGTAATTTCAGAATTTCATAATCATGGTCTAGGTACGCCGTCACCCGAACTTGAGACGCAGGCCAGTAAAATGGAAATCGATGCCTGTATGGCATCAGTAGATAAGGCAGATGTTGTAATATTAGACGGTTCGTTATATTCCCAGTTTCTAACCAGACAATCAGCCCTTAGTTCCATGATTACAACAGCCATTAAAAAGAGAAACAATGTAGTATTCATATCAAAAACTTCTTCAGCCAGAAAACAATTTGAAAAGTTTGGTTCTTTGGCAGGAGATATTTTTTACTATAATCATGCCATAAAGAAACCGGGTTTTAGTAAAATTTTTGTGGACAGAGAATTAGGACCAGGCAAAGTTATTTCATCAACATATGCAAGATTAAATGATTCTACACCATTGATAAAAATTGAATTATTTGGATCTGACCATGATGAAATAGAGGTTAAATCACTTTTAGACAGATTGTGTAAAAATAGTGTTTCTGGATATCCTTATGCCTTAAAGCTTGCACATAATAAATGCAAGATAACACATACAGATCTTGCACGACTTGTCAGTCTATATGGACTAGGAAATGAAATTGGATCAAGGGAGGTATTAGGATGACAATTGGAGTTGTAATAGGAGAATCAAAACCAACCGAAGTTACTGCACAATCATCAAAGCCACTTGCTGTAGGAGAATATGTTATCATTGATTCACAAAATGGAAAGCTGCTCGGATTGGTAGAAAGATCAATTGTTTCAAGTGATGCACTCACAGATGTACGAAACTTTGATGAAGCTATAGAAAGTAAGGAGGTGGCATCGCTTAATTCTCGAGATAAAAACTATAAAGTAAAAATAGGAATTCTTGGGTTTTTAGACAAGTTACAAAAAGGACAAGCCGTTTTGCCTGCAATTCCCCCATTACCAGGGTCTTCAATACTTGACGCAACTGAAGAGGATTTGGGAATAATATTTGCGCCAAAGGAAAATGAATGGATTAGAATAGGATCACTTCTTAGAAATTCAGAAACTGAAGCCAAAGTAAACCTGAACAAAATTGTCTCAAGACACATAGGAATACTTGCCATGACAGGCATGGGAAAAAGTAATCTAGTATCACTCATTGCCAAGCAGATAGCAACACTTCAAGGAACACTGATAATTTTTGACTATCACAATGATTATGAAAATCTAAATCTGCCAAAAATCAACATAATGACAGCTAAAATTAATCCAAGGCTGTTACAAGCAGACAAGCTTGCTGAAGTAATAGAGATTAGAGAAAATGCAGACAAGCAACAAAGAGCATTACGCGAAGCATTTACTGATTCAGTCAAACAAGCAAAGGACTTTTGGACTGCATTAGAAGACAGTGTTTCGTCATTTGGGCATACAACAAAAGGATATGCAGATAGTGCAAGCCGAGTTCTTGATAAGATCGATGATGCAAAACATAGATTTTCTGATATCTTAGATCCAGATTGTGGAGATCCTGTTGATTTGATAAAAGAGGGCAGAGTTAACGTGCTAAGTGTTGCTGAACTAAGTGAAAGACAGGCAAATGCAGGTTTAGCATATTATTTGCAAGAGTTGTTAACAGATAGAAAAGATGCGTGCTGGGCAAAAAGAGGAAAAGAATCTTCAAGAAAAAATAATAAATTTTCTGCCCCTATTTTTGTGATAATTGAAGAAGCCCATGTTTTCATTCCAAAAGGCGAGCATACTGACACAAAATATTGGGCGTCCAAAGTGGCAAGAGAGGGTCGAAAATTTGGAATTGGACTTGGCATTGTATCTCAAAGACCTCGAAATATTGATCCAAATGTACTAAGCCAAATGGGTTCACTTGCCATAATGAAAATTGTACAAGATGATGATCAACAACAAATTGCCTCAGCTGCAGAATCACTCAGCAAGGATCTTCTTTCTCAACTGCCATCTTTGAACATAGGAGATGCTGTTCTCATAGGACAATGGGTCAACCTACCAGCAATAGTACATGTTGATGAAGTAAAAGGAAAGACTGTGGGTTCCGATCTAAATGCAGTATCAGAGTGGTCAGAATCTACAAAGTTCAAAGAGATCGGAATGGAACGTACACAAGGACTGATCCAAAAAGATTTGTTGATGGACTGATGATTTTCTCCCACATCTCAGACACACATTTAGGATTTGTACAATATCATTCAGAAGAAAGGGAGGAGGACGTTTATTCTGCTTTTAACCAAGCAATTGACACATCAATTAGTGATCATGTAGATTTTGTAATTTTTGCAGGAGACATATTTCATGTGCCAACTCCCAGCGGAAAAGCAATATTGGTTTTAGCAAACGCACTAAAGCGACTAAAACAAAATAATATTGATTCTTTTTTCATTCTTGGTGATCATGACATCAGCAGAATACGTTCCACACCAATACCTTTTGTTTATCATAATTTGGAATTTTCCAGATATATTGGAAATGGAAAACCATTCCAATACAAAGACGTCATGATTTTAGGATATGATAAACGAAGAAAAAATGAGATTCATACCTTTGAGCCAGATTTTGCAAAGGCTGATGCTGAAGCAAAAAATCACAAGGGTCACAAAATTCTTGTATTACACCAAGGAATTTTAGAGATAAACAAGTTTGCAGGAGAACTAAATTCCACAGATCTTCCAAAGAACTTTACATATTATGCCATGGGGCACCTACATGAGAGAGAATTAAAAAAATTCAGTCATTTGGGAGGGCCTGTAGTATACCCAGGCTCCATAGAACTTACATCAAGTGAGGGAATCAAAGAAACACAGAAAGGGTTTTACGAAGTAGACATATCATCATCTGAAGTAAAACCAAATTGGATAAGACTTGATACCAGACCTCAATATTCAATTAAAACCAGTTTTGACAACCTGACACAAGAAGTAAACAACTTGGCAGAAAAAATCCAATCATTTTCAAAAAAGCCAATAGTTGAAATAAAAATTCATGGTGACAACATAGAGACAGATCTTGTCCAATCTCAAATTGCAAGATTGTTTCCTCTTACACTACGATGCTTTTGGAAAACAATAATGCAAGAAGAAAATGAGGGTTCAGTGTTTATTGACAAACCTGCAAAAATTGATGATGAGATGTTAAAGCTTGCAAAAAATATCCTAAACTCTGAGAGTCTAGCAAATTTTGCAATAAATGATCTGCTTCCACTTCTTTCAAAAAACCAGATCGGAGAAGCAAACCATTTGGTAATTGAAAATTTTAATCAATTCAAAAAGGGAGTAAAAAAATGTTAGACGGAGTAGAGCTTGGTAATTTTCTATCCCATTCTGATACGAAACTAGGATTTAACAAAGGTGTAACAGTCTTTGTCGGGCAAAACGGCGCAGGCAAATCAAGTATCATAGACGGGATAACATTTGCACTATTTGGTCAACATACTAGAAATTCTAATAAGGGACTGATTCGTCGGGGTGCAAATCAGGCGTATGCCAAGGTAAATTTCTCCATATCAGACAGACGTTTTGAGGCAATACGCAAAATTGATTCAAAGGGAACAGTTTCTGCCCAGTTTTTTGAGAAAAAAGATGACGCTCTCATACCGCTTGCCTCAGGAGAAAGAAAGCAGTTTGGAGAATCCATGACAAAGACAATTGAGTCTTTGATAGGAATGGATTTTGACAAGCTCAAAGTAGCATCAATTGTTCAACAAGGCGAACTTAATTCTATAATTAATGCAGATCCAAAAAAATTCAAAGAATTAGTAAATGCCATAATCGGAATTGATAAACTTGATACAGCGTTTGAAATAATGAAACAAGTTATAGAAAACTTTCGTGTTTCTATAAAAGAGAAATTAGAATATGATGACAGAGACCTTGAAAACCTGAAAATTAAGATGGATTCTCTTACAAAAGAGATCAATTTAGCAGTGCCGCAAAAAGAAGAGATGTTTGCAAGGAAAAAAACACAAGAAAAAGAACTTGTTCAACTACAAAATAGGATTGATGCAGAATCTACAAAAGAAGTAAAGATAAAAGAATTAGAAACTAGAAAGTCGGAACTTGTTCAATATGTAAAAACTGCAATTAGTTCTCTTAAAAAAGAGATACAGGAAAAAGAAAAGAAATTTTCTGATTGCGATGGGTGTTTTACCCACATATCATCCAAAGAAGAAACAGAATCACAACTAGTAAAAATAGAAAACGAGTTAGAATCATCAAGAAGCGAAATTCAAAAATTTGTAGAAATTATAGGCAAGCTTGGTGGTCAAGAGGAACTTGCTGGACAGCTGAAACTGCAAGATGGAAAGTGTCCAGTATGTGATTCCAAAGTAGAAACACTCAATCCTCTTTTTGAGGAAGAACATATTCGCAATGAAATTGCAAAAATGCGAAATAGCATAGATGCACTAACAAAAATAGAAAAAGAGAATCGTGAGAAAAAACATGTTTTTGAGCAAAATTTACAAAAGGCGCTAAGTGCTGAGAGGACACTTTCAATACATGGAATTAGACAACCGCAAGAATTATCACGCCTAAAAGAGGAAATTTCCATGTTAAAAAATAACATTCAGAAAATCCCATCCGAATTTAATGCATCAGAAAATATGATACATTTGGCAATAGATCCCCATTCCGAGACACTGTGTAAAACAATACTTGTGCTCCAAGAAGAAACAGGTGGATTCGATTTAACAGAGTTCAAGAATCTAAAAATTTCTTTTGAACAAAAACGTAAATCTCTAAGTTTGATTGAACAAGAAATTGGCGCAATAACACAAAAGATACATACCGCAGAAGAGCAACAAGAAAAAATCTCCCAAGCACTAGAAGAACTTGTATTAGTAAAAAAATATGTTTCACAATTAGAAGAAATACGAAGCCAGATTTTTAATAGGGACGGACCTGTTGCAACAAGTTTAAGATCATGGGCACTAAATTTAATATCACAAAAGGCATCAGAATATTTGTCTGCATTTAACGTAAAAATTCAAAGGGTTTTGTTGCAAGAAAAAGCTCGGGACGTAGGAATTTCATGCTATTCTGGAAATACAGTTCTGGAACTTGATTCTCTAAGTGGTGGTGAAAAGGTCAGCATAGCATTAGCTCTGCGACTTGGAATGGCACACATCCTAGGTTCCTCCAATCTTAATTTCATCATACTTGATGAACCAACTACACACTTGGATGAAGAGCGCAGAAAATCACTTGTAGGAATTTTATCTAATGCATTTGAAGCTAATCTAGCTGCAATATCTCAGTTTATTATAATTACACATGATTCGGAAATATTTGAAAATTCTAATGTTGATACAATATACAATTTTGAGGCAACGTCTGAAGGAACAAAAATAACAGCACTCTAACCGCCAGTTAGCTTGGCAAATCTCTCATTTTTGCTTAATTTTTCCATGAATTGCAAATTAGAAAGAGCAACGACTGCAGATTCTCGTACTGGCTCGCTTGAATCTTCAAGAGCTCCTTGTAGTGTTTCTTTTGCTTCCTGAGAGCCTATAACTCCTAGTGCAATTGCAGCTTCATGCCTTACAAAGAAGCTAGGATCATTTTTGACTGCATCCTCAAGTGGTTTTATTCCGCTACTATAACACATCTGACCAAGTGAGAATGCCGCTTCATGTCTTACAAGCTCGTTTGAATCATTTTTTAAAACAGTGGCAACATGTGGGACCATTTCTTCTCCTCCAAAATCTACCAGAATACAAACTGCTCTTGTCCTTATGACAAAGTCTTTGTGATCTAAAAGATTCATAAAATACTCTTTATCTTTTTTTTCATACCTTTCCTCCATTTCAGATAATAGTTCTAAGCGAGTAGGAATAACTTCCATGCACACAATTTTATAAGCGAATATTTATTCATTGATAACATGTCACGCTTACGATATTGGAAGCTTTCTGCAGATGAGCTTAGACAAGCACAGTATGATCCAAAAAAGGTACTGGTATGGGAAATAAAATGTAACAAAGACGAAAAGGGAACCCATTTTGGAGTATTTTGTTATAGAAATGGAACACCGTGGGACTATGCTTCAGTTCATGGAATAGTATTCTATTATAACATGATAAAGCGTGACGAAGTAGAAAAATTAGCCAAATTCTTAAAGGACAAATTTGGTGGAGAACAAGCAGAAAAAGGAGAGCGCATATTTTTTAAGGATTCTCGAGAAATTTACCTGCCAAAAGATATCGCAGATCTTGCAGTAGAGCTTGAAAAAACATTTGAGGTAAGCACTGAGCTTACTGTTGAGCTTGAAAACTTTTCTGTACCAGAGCAGGAAAAAAGCAATCTCCCACCCAACAAGATACTACCTGTTCCTGGCAAGTAAAATAGAAAATTAATTCTTTTTAGGAGTAATCTTAAACAATATCCAACCGCCGGACATGATTACTATACCAATTACCCATGTGGAGTTTGTGTCGTAGCTTCCTTGAACTAATCCTATAATTACAACTATTAGCCCAATTATCATAAGAGGAATAGCGACCCAGAGAAGTTTGTTTGCTTTCTTCGGTGTTTTTTTAACCAATTTCTTACATATTTCGTTCCTAATACACATTATAAGATTTGTTAACACACGATGATGTTCTCAATATGTTCTGCCACGATAAAAGAGATTTAATATGGTTTTCATCATTTTACAACATCCAATGGATGAACTAAAACATGTAGGCGAACATCTGGAGGAGCTTAGAAAACGCATACTTAGAATGGTCATTGCAGTTAGCATAATCACATTTTTTATACTTGGTTTTCATCTGACACCTTTTGTTTACAATGGAACAACATTGTATTATCCAAACCCAAATCCGTTTGACAACATGGCAGCACAAGTTACTGTAGCAATGAAACATCAGTTATTACCATCAACAGTACAATTAATCCAAACAGCGCCTGGACAGGCATTTTTTGCCCAATTTTATGTCGCCGTTTTACTTGGCATAGTAATTGGAATGCCAGTAATTGTAAAAGAATTCATCGGATTTTTATCTCCAGCATTTGACAGAAAAGAAGTTAAGATAATAAGATCCATGACAGTTCCAGCTATTTGTCTTTTCATAGCTGGATGC
>JBOGQR010000066.1:0-8392 GCA_050749225.1 Nitrosopumilaceae archaeon
CATCTATTGATTCTGGATTTATTTGCAGAACTTTTTCATAGCAAGCAAGTGCTTCGTTGTGTCTTTTCAGGTGAAAGAATGCGTCGCCTTTTTTGAACCAAGCATTTTCATATCTTGGTAACCGTTCCAATGCTTTGTCATAAAATACAATTGCTTCCTCGTATTTTTGTTTTGCAATCAACTCCTCAGCTTTATCATAAGAAGAGACAGCATCCTCAGGATAGATATCTGTAAACTTTGTTGTGATTTTTAATTTTGTTTTGTGATGTAGGCTCAAAGTTTGGTAAGCATTTAAAATTTGCTTAAACCTTGCCTCGTTGCCGTCTGAAGAGTCCTTATCAGGATGGTATAAAAGAGCAAGTTTTCTGTATGCTTGTTTTATTTCTTTTATTGAGGCTCCTGGCGCTAGTCCGAGGGTTTCATAGCACTGGTAAATATTCAATATGATTTACAATCAAATGTAGAATCAAGTAAGTCTTTCTTGTTGGAACTCGACGTGTTTTACAAAATTTGTCCGTTTATATTCTAGTCCTGAAAGAATTCACGTAGATCATCTGATTCCTCAAACTCGAATTTATCAAAATCATTATATTCGGTGAGAGTATGTCCCCACATCTTAAGACAAACTCAATTTTTTTATCTTGGTTGACAAGGCAATTATTGATATTATTGAAACTACAAGTACACCAGATGCCATTGTGCTAAATTCTGGAGCTGCCTGGATCTCTGACGCTGCTGCTGCCTGAGTGCCTACTAATTCTATTGTATGCGTGCTGTGGTGATAATTGATTTCAAGTATAGTTTCAGAAGAAGTATCAGATGTTACAATCACATTATCTGAATTATAAGGTTGGACGTTCCCATCAATTAGAACTTGAATCTCACCACTAAGTATTGTCTTTGGAATAGTTATGGTAGTTACGCCCCTTGTTCCAGTTTCTCCCTGTACATCAAATGATATTTTCTTGTTTTCAGGTGTAAATGCAAAGTTAGTAACAGTCGAATTGCTAGTGACCTCTACGTTAAAATTTCCAACCATTGTAGGCACTACAACATCAGTAGGGTTTGCCACTACAAAGTTTGTGGAAGATTCTAATTTTGCTACGGCTGACGTATCTAGCGTTCCTAACAATCCTGGTTTAGTTTCTATCATGGATTCTACAGTGTATTTACCTCTGGCATCTTGTGGTAGATTAGCTAAAACAACATAATCCCCATTGTTATTTGCCTGAACTTCTTTGTTTGATATAACAACGCCGTTACTGTCTTTTACTTTGACAACTACTAGTTCTGTCATGGCATTACTTCCAATACTGCTAATTGGTACAGTTGCAAGATATGCAGCTCCTCCAACTTGTTGAAACACACCATCCCAAATAGAACCATAAATCTTTACTTGTTCACTTGGCTTGTAGATCTCATGCTCGGTTTGGACAGTAACAAAATCATTTGAATTAGGATTCAACCTCTTGTGCGATGACATGTATGATACATGTCCTGAGGCAGTAATTCCCATATTGTTTGAATCTTGGATGACGGTATTTTGTTCACTTGCCTTGATAGAATTTTCAGGTTCAAATTGTATTGTGGTAGTAGCAACAGAGCTCCTAGATCCATATTGTGCAAACACTCGGTAACTGTCTCCAGGAATCCACAATTTACCTGATGCAACAATATTGGTAGAAAAGGCAGTTCCATTTTCTGTTTCTATATGACTTGTTGAGATTCCCTTACCTTGTGAATCTGTTATCCATACAGTGATTTGTTCATTTGGGATAAATTTTGAGACTTGGCCTGAGATCAATACGGTATCACCATCATGATAACTTGGCTTGTCAGCTGAAATGGAAATTCCTAGAATAGGCTGTGCTTGTACACCAGCATTGACATTTACCAGCCCGGTCATCCAAGGATGAAATAAGCAATAGTATCCGTAAACTCCAAGCTTGTCAAATTTGTATGTGAAAGTGTTACCTGGAGATATAGTTCCGCTATCTATTCTCCCGTCAAATCCAAGGTGAGAAGTACCAGTAGTTACTGTGTGAATAGTATTATCTTGATTTTGCCATTGCACTGTATCGTTGACCTTTATATCAAGAACTGAAGGTGACAACGAAAATGGTGTATTTGGAGTAGAGGCTCCAAAAGGAATGATTACTTGTGTTTGTGCAAAAGAAGCAGAAAATGTGACACACCCTATCGCTGGCAGAATAAAAAGTAGGATGTAAGACTTGGAATATGGCAATAGAATATTTTATCATTTTTTTTATTTGAGGATTGCTTATGATTTCTACTGATAAATGATACGCTAGTCTTATTTATTGAAAGATTATCTTTTATCAGTGCAACATTATTCATTAAATAGATTGAAAAATTATCGTATCTTTCTTCCAATAGAGTAATCACAACCACATTTTGGACAGATAAAATTTTTCCATCCTATTTGATCAAGAACTATCTCTTCATCAGAGTGGTTTGCACAAGTAAGTCTTTGTTCCTGCAACAAGCCATTTTCTAGGTACGTACTTTTAGCTAGTCTACCAGTCAAGATCAGTTCCAGTCTAGTTTCATTTTCTATCATGGTCATTCTTGTCATGACCTCACTTGATCGAAAAATTATATATCAATTAAAGAGGTTTTTGCAACAAAAATGTTGTATGATATACTGTGATGAGATCAAAGTCATATAGTACAGTCATAATTTACAATTAATCTAAATGTGGTACAATAATCTATATTGCATTATTTTTGTATCTATCATTGCTATTGGAATTTTGGCAATAATGCCATCAGCTTTTGCAAATATAGCTCAAGTAATTATCATTCCAGGTGCAGGCAGTAGCAAATATTGCTCAGAAACAACCACATGCTTTACTCCAAGCATATTGAACATTTCTCCTAGCGATACTGTAACGTGGACAAACAATGACAATGTTGATCATATCATAGTAAGCGGTCTACCATATGCGAACCAAACAGGAACCATATTTGATAGTGGTACGATTGCACCAGGAAAGACATTCTCCTTTACTTTTCAAGATGCTGGAACGTATACATATTCTGATAAAATCGACAAGTGGATGGTAGGCAAGGTGATTGTTAAATCTACTCAACCATCGCATACAGTTCCAGAGTTTAGTACTATAACAAGCTTAATTGTTCTGGTATCAATTACAGGAGTAATTGCGATAACTAGAACATTTATGAAAAATTAATTTATATTTGTTTATTCTGGCAGAGTTATCAAAATTGTGGCAAATCATGCAATGATTAAACTATTACTGACCTGAATCAAAAAATACACAAAATGTTTGTCAGATAATTTTCAATACATCAAGTTGAGAAATGGTTTGTAAGCAAAATGATAGTTGTATTTCACAAGATATTACATACTATTGTGTATATATTGTTAATAATAATAATCAATAAATGAAAATACTTGTGGTTGATGATAACAATAGTATTACAGAGCTGCTCTCACAGTTCTTCAAACTGAAAGGACATGACTGTATAACCACAAACGACGGAAAAGAAGGATTACAACTATGTCTTAATCACAAGTTTGATGCAGTCATATTAGATTTGGCCATGCCAGAATTCACAGGGAAGGATTTTCTTGATGCACTCATTCAAAAAGGAAAAATCAGAGAGCAAAAAATAATTGTGATGACAGGACTGCCACTTAACCATATTATAATAGAGGATTCTCGCCACGGAATTTGTGAAGTAGTACAGAAACCTTTCAAACTAGACAGTCTTATGAAAACTCTAGAGTCGTTAAATGTAGTTGCACGATGAAATTTGAAGCATAATTAGAAAATATCATTAAAGAGACGTCTTTCCGTGATTTCTAGGTTAGTCTGTATTTATTAATACATCCCAGTTCTATTTAGGAAAAAAATATTCATTCGCATGTGGACAAAGTGACGTATAGATTACATGAACCATATACAACTCGAATAATTATTTTGGTGGGATAGCATTGAGAATTGGTCTACAGATTGCCATTGTATTAACATCGTTTGCTTACATCATGGTAGCTATTGGATATGTCTTATTGGTTCAATTGAATAAATTGGATCCAGTTGTGGAGGAAACAAAGAAATTGATCACTAGTAGTCCACAAATAATCTACCTTGACATTTTCATATTTATAGTCATGACAGGCAGCATGATTTTTTTTGTAATTCGTTTTATTACAAATCCAGTAAGAAAACTGCAAGATGCTGCAGATAAAATTGCAAGGGGAGATTTGAATGTTAAAATCTACACCAAAGGAACTGGCGAAGTTCATAATCTTGCCATTTCCCTTAAAGCAATGGTAAATTCACTTAGGAGTGCAGAGGAATTTCAATCTGCCACTGCTGCAAAATATAAAAATCTCTATGAAAGATCACCATGTCTATATCGTACAGTCAGTTTGGATGGACTTGTTGCAGACTGTAACAAGTCATATGCAGAACGCTTGGGATACACGGCTGAGGAAGTTATTGGGACTCATTATAACAAATACACTGCACCTAAGGATGTCGAGGTCATGAGAAATTACTTTGAAACGTGGAAACGAACAGGAATTGTTAGAGATGTTGAGATTTGGCTCAAGACTAAAGATGGAACAACTTTTCCGACAGTTATTAGTATAAGCAATCTTTATGATGAAAAAGGCAACTTAGTTGGTGGCATTACCATTATCAAGGATAATTCAGAAATTTATGAGGCAGGAAAAAAACTAGAAAAAGATACAATAAGAGAATTACAGCTCGCTGAAGTTAAAAAAATGGAGAAACTAAAGGATGAATTTGCTTCCATGATGACACACGAATTGAAAACTCCTCTTACTCCAATAATGGGCCATTGTGAAATGCTAAAAGAACATGCCTTACTTGGCCATCTTAATCAAACTCAGTTAGATTCAATTGATAAAATCTATAAAAATGCGGTTAGATTGGAACGGCTAATTGGGGATACAATGCTGGCCCAGAGACTGGAAATTGGTCAAATGAACTTCGATAAGCAGAAATTCGATGTGACAAAATTGATGGGTGACATACATAACGATTATTCCCAAGTCGTGAAAGAAAAACAAATCGAGTTTGTGAATTTAACTCAAGAAAATTTGAGCCTATGGAGTGATAAGAATAGAATTCGACAAGTAATGGACAATCTAATTCAGAATGCAATGGACTTTACGCCGAAAAATAATGGGATTATTGAAGTTGGTGCAAGTAGTGAAGATAATGATGTTGTCTTTTATGTAAAGGACAATGGTATTGGCATTCCAAAAGATGTACAATCAATTATGTTTAAAAAATTCTATCAGGTTGATGCATCCCACAGGAGAAAACATGCTGGAACAGGACTTGGACTGGTAATCTGTAAAGGAATAGTTGAAGGCTTGGGTGGTAAGATATGGTTTAAAAGTGAACCTGAAAAAAGTACGATCTTTTATTTTAGTATTCCAGTAGAAGTATATTGGAAGAATTGACCGGATTAGAAAATTGGTTTTACAATGGTAGAATAATTATTGGAACATACTTGCCATCAGTTGACAGTAGGTTAGTTGCATGAAGCTTTTGTTAATTGAAGACAATGATGACATATCAAATATGATTTCTCAATACCTGAGGTTAAAGAAACATGATTGTATGGTTACTAACAATGGAAAGGACGGACTGAACCAAATTTTAGCTAAAAACTATGATGCTGTATTGATGGATTTAGCCATGCCAGAATTTAGTGGATATGATGTTATAGAATCTCTTGAAAAAGAGGGAAAGTTAAAAGAAAAGAAAATAATCATACTAACTGCAACTCCCATTACGGAAACCAAGATGAAAGAATTGGAAAAAAGAGGAGTGTATTCATGCATAAAAAAACCAATTCAGCTAAACGAACTTAGCAAAGTTATTCAGTCTTGTGCAAGAGCTTGAACTAATAAGTCCTTGTAGTATAAACACTTTCGAGGACTTGAGCAGTTTATTTTTTATTTAATTAATTTTCCGAATCTATTTTTTGTTGAAATAAAGATTAATGATGCAATTGCAACTGCTAAAGCCAACAAAGCTAACGACCCAAACTCAGGAACTACTTGTGTACCATAGATTACTATCTCTTTAGTGCCATAAGGGAAGTTTATAGAAAGAGTTCTAGTAGGAGCCATATCATCATTAAAGGTAACTGGTTTTTGATCTGCTAATACATAAAAGACATCGTTTTGATCGTTTGGCATTTTTGCATCTATTAATGATCTTGGTAGTGGTAAGACCAAAACTCCGTTGCTTGTTGTCTGGATCTTTACGACAAGGGAGAAAGTTTCAGGATCAATGTTGGAAGAAAGCACATTTCCTCCAGTTATGACATACCTAATGTTATATGCAGTGTTGGTAACTTTTACTGTTCCTACATTAAGAATAGAATTTTGAGGTGGAGGTGTCTCGACAAATGTGGTAGATGATACTTCATTTGATGGATTACTGGTACCTATAGAATTAATTGCTGAGACGCGGTAAGTGTATGTTGTACCCTGTATAACACCAGTGTCTGAATATGTAGTTGAACTGTCAGTATTTGCCAAAACAAAATAAGGACCTTGTGAAACTTTTCTTTCAATTTTGTAACCTGTAACTAATGAGCCGCCATTGTTGGATGGGGCAGCCCATGAGAGATTTATCTTGGTAGAAGAGACTGCCGTTGCTGTCAGCCCTATTGGCGGATTTGATACAGATATTGTTTGAGGTGGAGGGTTAGTAGATGGTGGTGTTGATGTTGGTGGCGTTCCACTAGATGTGTTTGTTGGAGTAGTAGAAGCTTCGTTTGATGGGTTTGAACTTGTTCCTCCAGAGTAAACTGCAGCAACCACATAAGTGTATGTAGTTCCAGTCTTCAATCCAGTTACGTTATAAGAAGTAACTTGTGTTGCTGAGCTGTCAACCATGGTTTGAAAAACACCAGATGATAATTTTTGATCAATCCTGTAACCTGTTATTGTTTGTCCATAGGTTTCAGTTGGTGCATTCCAAGAAAGAGCAATGCTGGTAGGTGAGATTGCTGTGGCGATAAGGCCAGTAGGGGTAAGCGTTTTTGTTGGTGTTGCTGAAGCTTCATTTGATGTGGGACTTGTACCCATAGAGTTTAAAGCTGATACACGATAGGTGTAGGTACTACCTGTTTTGAGTCCATTGTGAATGTAAGTTGTGACATTTCCTACATTAGAAGATAAGACAAAGTAAGTGTTAGTACCATTTTTGTACTCTATCTTGTATCCAGTTATTGGTGAGCCGCCATTGTTTGGAGGCTGCCAAAAAAGTTTGATCTGTGTTTCAGACATCGCACTAGCAGTAAGACCAGTTGGAGCGGAGGGTTTGGTAGCTGGAGGTGCTGATGTGGGCGTTGGCATGGCAGAAGCTTCATTTGATGGACTGCTAGTACCAACTGAGTTTATCGCTGAGACTTGGTATGTATAACTAATATTAGTTGTAAGACCAGTATTGGAATAGGCGGTAGTTGTGTTTCCAGTATTTGTAACTAAAACAGAATATGTGCCTGATGAAACTTTTCTTTCAATTTTGTAACCTGTAACAGCAGGACTGCCGTTACTAGTAGGAGCATTCCAAGAAAGGTTGATCTTGGTAGAAGAGACTGCTGTTGCTGTCAGTCCTGTTGGTGGATTTGGAGGAGCATTTACTGTTTGTCCTGATGTAGATGTTGGTGATGCAACAGTTTCACCTGAAGGCGCACTTGTGCCGATTGCATTCATAGCAGAAACCCTGTAAATGTAGACTTTGCCTGTAGTTACTGGTGAATGTGTGTAGGTAGTAACATTTCCTGTATTTGTGACAAGTATGGAATAACTATTGGGCACAATTTTGTATTCAATCATGTAACCAGTTACTGATGAATTTCCATTGTCAGTTGGTGCATTCCATGATAGAACAATCTTTGTTGGAGATACTGCTACTGAGCCAAGTCCTGTTGGTGGTTGTGGCACTGTTGCTGCATTAACTTCCTTTATTGGCATTAATAGTAAAACCAGGAATGCTACAATTACAATAGAAAACAGAAGTTTTGTGTACACCCCAAACTCTTTTTCTATAAAATCCTAATAAAGAGTTCGACAGAATACTACTTTACAGTGCTTACCATTATAGATTATCCTGTCCATTATGATTTGTTGAAAATCAATATGAGATACAAGTTTGTGCTAGATTAGAACATACACATTGTATTAGTCTTCAAATAAAATCACAAAATATGGAATCGCATAATACTAGAGATCCTAGTTGGTTTAGACCATATTTGTTTATCAAAATTGTGGGTTTGTATCTGCTAGTCTCCAAGGCAATCGTAGTTTTATTAGCAATAGTCATCTATCAAATGTGGGGCACCGCCCTAT
>JBOGQR010000067.1:0-8300 GCA_050749225.1 Nitrosopumilaceae archaeon
TCTTTATGTCATGTAATTAGAGAAAATACTAATATAATATTGACCTAGTTTCTTTTTAGACTGATCGGAAATTCTTTGTCATGCCTATAGAAATTAATAGAATAAACAAAGAATGTCCACAATGTAAGAACTCTACCGTGTTTAACACTGGTAAAGGATATTTTTGCGGAAAATGCTTGAGCACAACTCAAATGGCTTAATTATTAATCATTTTACCTACAAACATGCAATGGAAGTTTGAGCGAGAAGGAGATTATTTTAGAATTTTTGATGAGAACAAAAACATAGCAGGATATTTTGCTCCGGAATATGGTGATATATTTCCACAAGAAAAAATTGATGAAGTAATTGAAGAAATGCATAAAAAACATGAAAAAATTCAAGGCGGCTATCTATTACTTCCCATGATAAAGTTTGGAATATTTAGTCTTGATAATGAAATAGAAATGGATTATCTTGAAGCAAGAATGGATGAAGTAAGAGATAGAATTTTGTGGTGGCAAAAATTTATCACATCTCAAAAAAACCAAAACCATAAAATTCGTGTATCACACACAGACCCAGACATGCTAAGCATAACCTTTCCAATCTCTTTTGATACTCCTATTCCTTTAGATAAAAATGCCCTCTTTGAAGAACTCAGGTCCACACTTGACGTACTAAATAGCCAAGGCTTGTTGTAGAGTTTTTAATAAAACTATTCTGAACTGGTTTTGGCTTTTTTAAATGAGTCAAGAGCTCTTGTTTCATAATCAAATGATTGACCTAAGAGTTGATCCGATCTAATCTTGGTAGAATTATCTCCTGTCTGAATCCATTCTTTTAAGAGTTTATCACTGTCAAGTTGTGCTTGAGTAGAAAGTTTGAATAATTCTAAAGAAGGTGCAAAGGGCTCTGGAGGTTTTAGCTTGTTGTATTTTGATAACACGTCGCTTAGAACAGATATGTGTGTATTTGAAATTTGTAGTATGTCCTGTTTTGTTATATTTCCATTTTGATAGTGTGTTATTTTTGCGTCATAATCGGTTGTTTCGTTTTTGAGATCATTTTGTATCTGTGCAAGACCATCGCCAAAACTTTGGCCTGAGATTTTTGCTTGATCGAGATTATAATTAAGCATGATGACTAGACCAATTATTATTGCACCTGCAACAATTGCTATTCTCATTTTCCTTTTTGGATTTGGAATTTTCTTTTTCTTCAATACTGTTGATAATTTTGGATACGAAATAAATCTATTCTAAAAAACATGAATTCCTTTGAAATGTACTCTAATCGATATAAGTTCCTTCAGCGTCTGCCTTGAGCTCTATTATCAGCACGCTCCCACTTATGTAGGAGTCATTTCTTACCGTGCGAACACGTCCTACCTCCAAGTGATACGGCCAAATATCTACCACAATCGTTCCTATCTTTACATCAGACGGTGCATCAGTAATGACAATGTCTTCTTTTTTTATTCCGTAATCAACAAGTTTCTTTATACAATGATTAAGTAATGGTTCTGGTAAACCGTGGTTTATTGCCCAAACAGTACCATTATATTCAATTCTCTCCAATTTCTGATAAGTTAAATCACTTCTATAATTATCCTTCGAAAAATAATCATAAGTAAATTTAGACTGAAATGAAATTATATTTCTAAAAAACATGATTTTAACAAATACTTCTAGCTTCTCGTATTTGTCATTGACTTACAACATTTAGTGTCATTGTACTTACGACTCTTGGCATGCTTCGTATTTTAAGAGAAATTGCTTTATCAAAGTTTTCTTGCGTATCTGCTTCCATTTCAACAATAATATCATATGCCCCGAATGTCACAAATGCGTTCTTTACTTGTGGAATACGTTTTAATTCCTCTACAACATATTCTTCAGCTCCTAGATCACAATTAAGTAGAATGTATCCCTTATGCATAAATTTATTTCAAATTAGTTCTTACTTAACTTTTATCTATTATTTTTTAAAGCCAACGAAGGGATTTGGACCCTCGACCTTCTGATTACAAGTCAGATGCTCTAGCCAGGCTGAGCTACGTTGGCATTAAGTAAGAGGAAAGTTAGGGTGGTTTAAAATGTTATTACATTGGTAAGTTAATAGATGACGTATCAAAAAATAATTAGCGTAACAACTATTTAATATCAAAAATCAACAACATGTAGTGAAAAAAGACAATATTTCAATCGTACGGGTAGATCGAAATCTTATTTTACAAAAAAAGAAGTATTTTGAAGGTAATGTAGTACTACACGACATTTCACGTATAATTAAATCCCTTGAACAAAAAATATACTTTGTAACTTTCCAAAAAGGTGCAAAAACCAAACTACATTACCATGAGGCAGGCCAGACATTAATTGTAACTGAAGGCAGTGGAATGCTTGTTATATACAAGAAAATTAAGAGTACTGTAAAAATAGGTTTAAAAATTAAACAGCTTTCAAAAACTTTCCTTAAGAAAGGGGATGTTGTCTATATTCCAAAACATACTTTACATGTACATGGTTCTATAAATCAAAAGCAAAAGTTTTCTCATATTGCAATTAATTCACATACATCAGCAAGACTAGAGGCAAAAACAATATGGTTTGATTCCGATTTTGCGACTTTTGCAAAGAAGATTTCATAACGAATGTATGATTAGAAGAAATCATGATTACGTTAAAAAATTCTTTATTTGCTTGCAGTGGCAATCAAAACATCCCATGGAAATTCTATTTTTTCATTTTTAATAAATGCTAACGTATTTTTTTCTGCCTCTTTTTTTATTGCATTGACCACTTCAGTTCCTTTAGTTTTAATTTTTGGCCAAATTGAATTTGCAGTAGAATTCATGTAGTCTGTCCAATATTCATCAAAGCTACCTGTATTATAGGTGAAGGTAAGTTTTTTTATTTTTATATCTTCAAATCCTGCAGTGCTTATTTCATTTTTCAAATCTTCTGGATTCCCAAATCTGTGAACTGTCGGAGTTCCTTTTTCTCTGATGTCTGGGATGTAATGTAGAATTGAATTCATTATACAACTAAAATATGGTACACCTGCCTGTGTACCATGAACCGCTATCGCTATTCTACCATTTTTTTTCATAATATCTATGATTGATTTTAGTACTTTTGATGCATCTGGAAAGAACATCAAACCATACTGACAAACTATTTTATTGAAATCTGTCTGAAAACCAAGATTTTCTGCGTCCATCTCAATAAAATCTATATTTCTAAACTGAATTGATTTTTTTGCAATATCTAATGCAGTTCTTGAGATATCTATTCCCACAAGATTTCCCGAATTTCCAAGTAGGTATGAAATTTCTTTTGAAACTACGCCTGTTCCACATGCTACATCTAATACAGAATCATCAGATTTGATTTCTGCTATTTTTACCAATTCCTTTGTTGATTTGAAAGGTCCAACATTACTATTTGCCCAATTATTATGATACTGAGGTGCAACTACATTCCAATTCGTTCTAGTATTAATTTTGTACTCTATTGGATTAAACATTGAACTCATAACTGCATTGGTAATATTTAATCAAGTTAATCCTTTCTGATCGTCTTCTGAATCTGGTTGTAATTTCGAAGGAATTGAGTGGGAGTTTTTTTGATTAAACAAAATCAGAATAGCCAAAGCTTAAATTAATTACAATTGAACAAATCACATGCCATTTTTTAAAGTTAACGTGACAATAGAAAACAAGCCAGAGATAAGTGATCCTGAAGGTGATACTATATTGAATGATTTAGTTCTAAAAGATCATGATATTTCTGTGAAGAAGATTCGTTCCGCAAAGATGCTCAAATTTGATATAAATGCAAAAAATCGAAAGATTGCTGAAAAAATTGTGTTGGATTTATGCAATGAATTTAGAATTTACAATCCACTTGTTAGTAAAGTATCTGTTGAAAGTTTTGATGCTTAATTACTTTTTATGACTTTGCGGTTCAGAGCGGTAGTGTCCTCGAGGGCCCCATCTATCAATAGTTTACTTCGTAAATATTTTGCCAAATCTGTTTCGGTTATGATGCCTGCAAGCTTGCCATTTTCAAGAACAAGAAGTCTACGAATATTTTTGTTAATCATTTTTTGAACAGCGTCTTCTATTGGCGTCATAGGTTCTACCCATCGAAAATTATGTGACATTATCTCAGAAAGAGGCACATCTGAACTTTTCCTATCCGAAGTTAAGACTTTACGAGCAAGATCTCTTTCTGTAACCAATCCTATTGGGATGCCATCTTTTATGACCACAAGGGAACTGATTTCTTTTTCAGCAAGTAAAAGTGCGACATCTTTTGCTGTCTTGTCGTGTTCTATGGTAACCACGTTACGCACCATGATGTCACGCACTTGACCCATAGCTAGTACCAAAAAGTATTAGGATAAAAATGATTTCATTTTCATTCGATTCAATTTAATAATACTGTAAAGCAATGTAGAACTGTGAAAGTGGCTGTTGTTGTATTTCCCGGAAGTAACTGCGATCGGGATATGCATCACGTACTGTCAGACGTCTTCAAATTAAAAACAGAACTTGTTTGGCATACTGATGAACTTCCAAAAAATATAGACGCTATAGTTCTTCCAGGAGGTTTTTCATATGGTGATAGACTTCGTGCTGGAGTTATTGCTGCACATAGTCCTGTAATTTCTGACGTTAAAAAAATGGCTGAAAAAGGAATGCCAATTCTGGGGGTTTGTAACGGATTTCAAATTCTTGTTGAGGCAGGGCTTTTACCAGGCGCACTTCTTAAAAATACGTCACTTACATTTATGTGTAAATGGACTGAGATTATTGTAAAAAATAACAAAACTCCATTTACCAATAAATTGAAACTAAATCAAAGAATTCCTATTGCAATTGCAAATGGAGAAGGTAGGTACTATGCTGACAAGGAGACATTAAAATCATTAAAGAAAAACAATCAGATCGTCTTTACATATGGTAAGGAAGTGAATGGGGCTTCACTTGATATTGCTGGAATATGCAATAAACAAGGTAACGTTGTTGGCATGATGCCACATCCTGAAAGATCGGCAGAATCTATTATAAATCCAAATAATTCAAAACCAGCTTCATTAATCTTTGAATCAATGTTGAATACATTAGGCGTAGCGCAATGAGTCTTACTCCGCAGGAACATGCTTTTCTTGAAAAGAAAATTGGTCGTAAACCTAGTCCTGTAGAACTACAGATAATTGCAGCGGAATGGTCAGAACACTGCTCATACAAATCATCAAAAAAACATTTGAAACTTTTGCCTAGGGAGGGAAATAGAGTAATTTCTGGTCCTGGTTATGACTCTGGAGTTCTAGATGTTGGTGATGGTTATGTTGTGACAATACATATTGAAAGTCACAATCACCCTTCAGCTGTTGAACCATACGGTGGTGCTGCTACTGGCGTAGGTGGTGTTATCCGTGATATTTTATCTGCAGGAACAAGACCGATTGCAATACTTGATGGTCTTCGATTTGGTGACATTGAAAAAGATTCTCACGCAAGATGGCTTTTTAAAAATGCAGTACGTGGAATTGCTGATTATGGTAATTGCCTTGGGATTCCAACAGTTGGAGGTGAAATTGAATTTGATAAATGTTTTACAAATTATGCACTAGTTGACGTAGCGGCTATCGGATTTGGTAAAAAAGAAAAACTCATCAAAAATAGAGCTGATAAAGATGATTTTGTTGTTTTAATTGGTGGTTCTACAGGGCGTGATGGAATTGGTGGCTCACAATTTGCATCAGATAAGCTAGAATCAGAAAATCGTTCAGCTGTTCAAATACCAGATCCATTTATAGAAAAATTGGTTATAGAAGCAATACTTGAAGCAAGAGATCAACATTGTATCAAAGCAATGAAGGATTTGGGTGGTGGTGGTCTTTCTTGCGCTATTTCAGAAACAGCAGATGCACTTTCTGTTGGGATAGAGATGGATGTCGCACGTATTCACAAAAGGGAGTCTAGTATGTCGCCAACAGAATTAATGGTTTCAGAATCGCAAGAAAGAATGCTTGTCATAACAGATAGACAAAAGCTTCCAATATTAAAAAAAATATGCGAAAAATTTAGAGTTCCATATTCTGTTATTGGTAAAGTAAAAGAAGATAGAATGATGCAAGTCAGAGTTGAGACAAACACCATAGCAAATCTGCCTAGTAGTGTAATAGCAAACGCGCCACTTTTAGATAGGCCTGCATCAAAACCAAAATACCTAAAAAAAATTGGAGCAATAAAAAAACCAAATACTCCAAAAGACCTATCTGGAACACTACTTCAAATGCTTGCAAATCCTAACATTGCAAGCAAGATCTGGGTGTATGAGCAATATGATCATGAGGTTGGAATAAGAACTGTAATAAAACCAGGACATGACGCATCTGTTCTTAGGTTAGATAATGGCAAATTCCTATCTGTAAAAATTGATGGTAATTCTAAACAATGTTACATTAATCCTCGTCAGGGTGCCATAGGGTGCTTTGAAGAAGCATGTAGGAATGTTGTTTGCACTGGAGCTACACCAATTGGTATGGTTGATCATTTACAGTTCGGAAATCCAGAAGATCCTGAAATTTTTTGGACATTTAAAGAATCGTTAGAAGGAATATCTGAATTTGCAAAATATTTTGAAATTCCATGTGTTGGAGGCAAGGTTAGTTTTTACAATGAAACTGACAATGGACCAATAAAACCAACACCATTGATTGGGGTTCTTGGATTGATAGATAAAAAACCATTACTTCCACAAAAAATTTCAAATAACGACATACTTGTTATTGTAGGAGAAACAAAAGATGAGCTTGGTGGCTCGGAATACTATGAATACATGCATGATATCATTGGCGGAACATCTCCAATCGTAGATATGGATTCTTCCAAACTAAATCAACAAATCGTATTAGAATTAATAAATCAAGGACTGATAAATTCTGCTCATGATTGTTCAAAAGGCGGTCTTGCAGTAGCAGTATCTGAACTATGTATTACAAATGATATTGGATGTGTTGTATCAATAGATAAAATACCTAGTCAAAAACTAAAGCTTGATGAAATTCTGTTTTCTGAATCTCATTCTAGATATCTACTAGTTATCAATCCAAAGAACTCTGATAAAATAAAATCATTATTAAAACAAAAAAATGCATCATGTGCATTCATTGGTAAATTTTCTGGTTATAGTATAATATTTAAAAACAAAACAAAACCAATTACAAATCTAAGGATTGATAAAGCACGAGACAAATGGTTAAACTCGTTGGGATCGTTGATTACTCATGGTTAAGGAAAACTGTGGAGTAGTAGGCATCTTTAGTCTAGATGGTGCAAATGTAATCCCAATGATAATTGATTCCCTGAGGGCGCTTCAGCACAGAGGACAAGAAGCTTGGGGTGTAGCTGTTCCAAAAAAACAGCCATACAAACAACTAGGATTAGTATCATCTGCAGTTTCAGAATTTGACAAAGTTACAAGAGAATATTCATCTCCCGCTGCAATTGGTCATGTAAGATATTCTACTATGGGAGGAAGTAACTTGGAAAATGCTCAACCACTAAAAGTAAAAGATCTTTGTATTGCACATAATGGTACAATATCAAACGTTGAAGAATTATCAGGAATGGTAGGAGGGTGTACTTTTACACCACAAAATGTTAGTGATACATTGATTGCGGCTAAGCGATTGGTTTCGCTCATGTCAGAAAACGGTAAGCTTGGTAACGCACTTTCAATTTTAAAAAATGAGATGGTTGGATCTTTTTGTTTTACATTTGTATCAGATGACAACGCAGTATATGCAGCTCGTGATCCAAAAGGATTTAGACCTATGGTTGTTGGTTTTAGAAAAGACACTAATACCTATATAGTAGCCTCCGAATCTGCTGCACTTGCAGCGGTTGGAGCGCAACTAATTCGTGATGTAAAACCAGGTGAGCTGATAAAAATTAGTAATGCTGGTTTAGAATCAGAAATGTTTTCCGAAGAAAAAAAATCTGCGCATTGTTCGTTTGAGTTTACTTATTTTGCTCATCCTTCTAGTATTATGGAAGGTTCTAATATTTACATGGTAAGAAAAAAAATTGGGCAATATCTTGCAAAGAAGTTTCCAATCAAAGATGCAGATATTGTAATTCCTGTACCTGATTCCGCAAGACCTGCTGCACTAGGATATGCTCAGGAATTGGGGATTCAATTTGAGGAAGGTTTGTTAAAAGATAGATACAGTAGAAAGGGACCATTACGAAGTTTTATTGAACCGCATCAAAGTGACAGGGTCGAAATAAATCGTTGGAT
>JBOGQR010000068.1:0-8075 GCA_050749225.1 Nitrosopumilaceae archaeon
TCTCTTGGCAATGTAGTGACGTCTCAAACATGGTTAAAGTATGGAACACCAAAATCCATCCTGCTTTTATTATATAAGAGAATCACGGGCACTCGCGAAGTAGGATTTGAGGACATTCCATCTCTAATGGACGAATATAATGAACTTGAAAATATTTACTTTGGAAAGATAAAACTTGATAATGAGACAAAAGTGGTCAGGGCAAAAGGTCTCTACGAGTATGTAAATCTCCTAAATGTTCCCAAAAATCCCACGCCTTATGTTAATTACAGATTGTTGGTCCAGATTTGTAAAATATTCAGAGAAAATAGAAATCAACTTGTGGTTAAAAAACTAGTAGAATATGGGACAATAAAAGAATCAAATCCGGAAATTGACAATCTCATCAATTTAGCTGGAACATATGCTGATGATTTTGATAAACCAACAAAAGTTGAAGTACAAATGGACGAGATTACAAAAAAATCATTAAAAGAACTGGTAGCAATACTTTCATCAGATATCGAGCCAACAGATTTGCAGAATTCCATTTACCAGATTGCCAAAGACAACGGTGTTCAACCAAAGGACTTTTTCAAAATACTTTACCAAATAATTTTGGCATCAGAACGTGGTCCAAAGATAGGTCCGCTTATCACAGATATTGGAAGAAAGAAAGTTGCACAAACTCTTTTGGAGTATCTCTAATGGCACACAGTGAGCACAACAGGCCAAAAAGTGGAGGCATGGTACTAATTGTTGCTGGAATCCTGATCTTTATTTTTGCTCCTTCCTATTTTGAAAAAAATCTTGTAGAAGGCATTGGGGCAATAATAGCAGGATTTGCCTTGGGCGGGATTGGTTTTTACCTTACCTTTTTAAAAAAAAAGAAAACTGTGTAAAATTGTATCAAATACAAGAAAATTGATATAAGCAGATAAAATCGGTGTAAGGATCAAGTTGAAAGTAATGTTCTTCTCATTAGAACCAAATAGGCGATATTAATGGGTCTATTTGGACGCTCAAAAAAACACGATGGAATAGAATCAGAAGAAAACAAGATCAAATCTTCAGAACAAACACCAGAAGTATCACAAAACGAACTAGAACAAATAAAAAATGAGACGCAGGATGCCTTGGCTACACTTAGCGCAACATCTTACCAACTAGAAAATATAAAAGATGAGTATGATGTAGAGCTAAAAAAATTAGCAGAATCTAAAAAAGAACTAGAATCAAGTAAAAATGAGATCTCAAAATTAAGATCAGAGCACCAATCCATATTAGAAGAAATTCAATCAGCCAAAACAGATCTTGCCACAATAAAATCACAATATGATCAAAAACAAGTAGAATCAATTAAAGAAAAAATGGAATCTGTAAACAATGAACTATCTGAAATAAATTCTAAAAAAAATAATCTAATGACAGAAGTAGACGATATCCAATACAAGCTTGAATTAGCAAAAAGAGAACTTCATGAAACAAATTCAAAGATCATAAATGAAAAATCCGAGATTAGTTCTTTGCAATCCCAACATGAAGCAAAGACGAAGGAAATCATATTAACAAAAAAAGAGCTTGCCTTCATACAAGAAGAATTGGCTAACGTTGGAAAAGAAAGCGATACTAAAAAAATAATGGAAGCCGCAGGTTCTGTTGTTGCATCACTGAATGCAAAATATGAGACAATAAAAAAAGAACTTGAAATAATAAAAATTGCACATGCAAGATTAAAAGCAGAATATGAAACTGTTAAAACCGAATTAGAGTCTCTTAAAAGTAGAGATAAAAAATTAGCCTAAACTTTTTAACACGCGCCAATATCAAATATCTAATGAATGAAGCGTATGTTTTGTTAAATGTGGATTACAAACATCAAAAAAACATAATAGAACAGGCAAAAAAAATGCCAATTGTAAAGGCGGTCAAAACTACTTACGGGATATACGATATTTTGATAATATTAGAATCAAACAATATGCAAGAAATAAAAAATGCCATAGATGTGGACTTGCATAATATTGATGGCATAAACAACATTACTTCGCTTATTACTGTAAACTAAATTGGTTCAAGAATATGAGATTATCATAGTTGGAGGCGGACCTGCTGGCTTATCTGCAGGAATATTTATTGCAAGACAAAGAGCGTCTTGTCTTCTAATATCAAAAGATCTTGGTGGTCAATTGAATATGATTCCAAAACTTGAAAATTATCCAGGTACAATAATGTCAAGCGGTCCATTATTAGCAAAGACTCTAGAAAGTCAATATCTCACATTTAATGGCGAGATGGTTTATGATACGGTTGAAAGAATTGATGAAACTGAATCAGGTTTAAAGGTAAAAACAAATCGCTCTGAATATATTGCAAAAGCAATAGTGCTTGCACCAGGCAAAGTTCCAAATAATTTAGGAGTTGAAAATGAATCTGCATTTGCAAATAAAGGAGTACATTATTGTACAAAATGCGATGCGCCGTTTTATCAAAATCGAGTAACAGCTGTTGTAGGAGTTGGAGGATATCTTGTGGAATCTGGCATTTTACTTTCAAGAATGGCCTCGAAAATTTATCTAATCTACAAAGGCGGAGGCATGGGAGGAGACAAAGACATGATTGCCTCTCTTGAAAAGAAAGAAAACGTAGAGCTTGTTCCGCAGTCTAGCATCAAATCCTTATCTGGAAAAAACAATCTTCAATCAATTACAATATTAGATAATTCTGGAAAAGAAAAAACAATTAACGTTGATGGCCTGTTTATTGAAATGGGTTCAAAAATTAATCTTGATTTTGTAAGACACCTAGTCAAAATCAATCCAAAAGGCGAAATTGAAATTTCGGATGGAGGTAAAACTTCACATCCTGCCATATTTGCTGCAGGAGATGCGACTAGCATTCCATACAAACAAATCATAGCTGCATGTGGCGATGGTGCTGCAGCAGGATTGTCTGCTTTTAATTACATAGAAAAATTAAAAGGCAAACCAGGCATACGTGCCGATTGGAAAAAGACTATTGGCGATTCAGTATTTCACTACTAAATTTTGGCAGTATTTGTTAGACAGCATGAACATGATGCTTTGGTACCGTTTTCCATAAAATTACTGCAAGTATTATTGAGACCATCGAGATTATCGTAGCAGTAAGAAAGATCAAATTATAGGAATCTGCAGATGGAAAGTGGCCAGCAAAACCAATCAGAGCCACCTGATGAGTTTGCATGTACATGCCGGCAATCGTAGGCCCTATTGATGCACCAATTATTCTAATTAGAGTAGACATTCCAAGTGATACGCCAGTGGATTGTCTTGGTGTTGCCAACATTACAATATTCATCGCTCCTACATTTGTCAGGGAAAGACCTGTTGACAGTATAGCCAAGTTTACAGCAACTAGAGATTCTGTAGAGTGGAACAAAAAGAGAGAGCAAAAACCTGCAGCACCTATTATACTTCCTGCAATGATTGGTTTTATAGAACCTAGTTTAGAAATTATAAAACCTGATGTCGGACCAAATATCAATAACACCAATGCAAAAGGCAGTTGGACATTTGCTGTAGTTAACGGATCCTCGCCAAATCCCAATGGCACAGGGCTTCGTACCAATACAGGGATTGTTTGAAAGACCATAAACATCGAGAGTCCTACAATCATCACCATGATGTTAGCAGGAAAGATGCTTTTGTGTAACAAAACTTTGAAATCTACTAGCGGAGATTTTGCTTTTCTTTCAATTATTACAAACAAGACCAAAGAAATAATTGCAATTCCAAGAAGTCCAATTATAAGATACGAGCTAGAAGCGCCATTTTCTACAAATGTAAGTGTGAGCAAAAATGATGTTACAGATGTGGCAAGTGCGATTGTTCCTGGAATGTCAATCTTGTTTCTGAATTTTTCATTTTTCTTGCCTTCTAAGGCAATATTGGGATTCTGGGTCTCATCAATATGAATAAGTTTTTTAATTATTACTAAAAGCGCCAGCACTATAGGAATAATCGAGAAAAAGGTAGATTGCCATCCAAAATTTTGTATAAGGTGTCCACCTGCAACAAGTCCAAGTACAGCACCTGCGGCAAACATTGAGGTTATGATTCCTTGCCCTATGGCAATCTTGCTTCTTGGGAATTGGTCTCGTATTATCCCAAATGCTATTGGAAACATTGACATTCCAATTCCTTGGATAAGTCTAACTAGCAACATAGAATAGATGTTAGTTGTAAATCCTCCTGCAGAAACTCCAACTGCATAAATTATCATAATTATTAACAAGACTTTCTTTTTTCCGTAAATGTCTGAAAGTTTACCCGATATTGGAGTCATTATAGCACCTGCAATAAGATACGTAGTAAGAATCCACGATGATGTGCTATATGAAATAGAAAAATCTTTTATGAGATCAGGAATTGCCGGTACAAGCATTGTTTCAGCATACATTGACATTGTTGCAATCAGACTAAGAATTGCAAGTGTTTTCCAAGCAGACCTTGAGATTTTGTCTGAAGGAGATGATATGTTGTTTGCGTCTTTTGGCATCACCATATTTTACACCACTTCAAACCTTGACCTTTTTTGATAAAGCAACCATGGAATCTGCATCATCAAAATAAATTATCAGATTTTTTGAAATTTTTCTTAAAACATCTAATGTTGTTTTGATCTGCTCCTCTGAAATTTCTTTTGTAGAAAGTTTTCTTATTCGCAAAGCACATTCGATCATTGAATTCCAAAGATCATCTGCCTTTGTTGTCAGGTAAATTCTGTTAATTCTCCTATCTTCATTATCTAATTTTCTTTTTACAAATCCATCTTTTTCCATTTTATCAATTATTGGTACAAGTGTAGAACCTTCTATCCCAACTCTATCTGCAATCTCTTTTTGGGTAATACCTGGTTGCCTTGTAAGTGTACTAATTACACGCCACTGACTAATCGTGACACCTACGTTTTTTCGAAGCTCTGCATCTAATGCCTTCTGGAATGCTTTAGCAGTGGTATTTACGATAAATCCAACGCTTGATTCAAAGTCATATTTTGGCATACTAGTTAGTCTACTAATCATTGGTATACCAATGAATCAAATATAAAGATTAAGATTAATTTGTAGTAAAAAATCTTCCATAGTATTGTTTAAAGTGAATTGTAAGACAATAGTTTTTTGTAATTGCCGTATTCATTGTTTGGTTATTACAAATCTACTTTTCTAATACAGTATATTGATTTGAATCAATTCGATAGAATCAGATGTCTGTTATGCATTAATTCCCAAATAGCTTTACTGCCGGCGATCTATTTATATTCCGATTAGTAAATTGTTTGCCTATCTAAAGGAAAAATTCACATGACAAAAAACAATCCAGATGTAATTGGTGTCAAGGTGCTTGAACAAAATGGAGCTGATATCAAGGAGATAATAAAACAACTAGTCTATAATGCATCGGTTGAATTTACTGCATATTATTATTTCACAAATCTAAGAATGCACTGTACTGGCATGGAAGGCGAGGGAATCAAGGGTGTAATAGAGGATGCCAGATTGGAAGATCTGTCACATTTTGAATCATCCCTATCAAGAATTTATGAGCTAGGTGGTAGCTTGCCAAATGATGCACAGACATTTATCAAAATGTCAGGTTGTGAGTTTTTGCAGCTGCCTCCAAACAAAACAGACATTAAATCAATTTTGGAAAAATGCCTAAAAGCAGAACAAGGAGCTATTGTGAATTGGAACAAGATGTGTAAAATGACATTTAACAAAGATTTTGCTACCTATGATGTAGCGAAGGACATACTAAGAGAAGAGATAGAACACGAAGCCTGGTTTTTGGAACTACTTTATGGAAGGCCTTCTGGTCACATGAGAAGAAAATTCCCTGGAGAAAGACCCCATACCCAAAAGCATTCAAGATCTCTTGGATAAACAAACTGTTTTGATCATTATCGAACATAATTAATTTTTTTGATCAATTTCAAGTCAAATTTTGAATTATTATCTAAATAATGATTTGCTGACAAATTATTTATAACATATCAAGTCCTAGTCATGATCATGAACATAGATAGTGATCATGCAAGAAAAGCCCTAGTTGCATTTGTTATTCACAGGTCACTACTAAAAATTGGCAAACCTGTCCTAGACCAAGTTTCCAACAGTTTGTATGAAGAACATCATTGTTATTTTGGAGATTGTTATGATCATCCAGAATATCTAGCTAAAGCACTCAAGAACTTGTTTGGTAAATCACATATTGTTATTGTTGATTCGATCAAAAACGAACTTGCAGAGTTTGTAGAACATAAACCAATTGAAAGATTTCTCAAAGTGATTTCAGAATAATATAATTAAAATTTTTGATCGGCTCAAACAGCGATCATTTCTAATATCATTTCCAATTTTGGGAGGGCAGTTTTTTATATAAAGAATAGTTGGTTAAGATTGGGATAAAGTTGAGCGGGTTAGAAGAAAGTCTTGGAATGTTAGCAGCATTGTCAGATGTGGTAAATGCCAATAAGATTTCTTCAGAATCGATCACCCTTAATGAGGCTTTGAAAAACGAAAATCATGAAAGATTTCCTTTAATGTATAATCTTTGTGTAATCAAGATAGGTTTAGAGATATTAAGATTGAAACTAAACGAGATTGATGATATGACAAGTAAACAATTTTCCAAGATAGATACAGCAATATCAGAAATGAGCGATGAAATTCTTGAATTAGGGGAACGCCGGGAATCATTGGTAAACTAGATTGATTGACAGATTTTTCCCTAAAATCAAAAAAACAAGGTTATAGTCATGTCTACAACATCCCATAAACGACCACTTGGTGTTACTGTTAGAGGTTTTTTCTATATCATAGAAGGAGCTATAGCAATTTTCTGTGGGGTATTACTTGCAACCACTACTCAGTATCTAGAGACATATTTGAATAGATTACCTCAAAGAGAAGAGATCTCCACTCTGCTTCAAATTTTGGACGGAGGTCTTAGTAATATTTTGATTATTTGGCTCACAGTAGCTGGCATTGCTGGAATAGTAATTGGCATTGGAGTACTAAAAGGAAAAAGATGGGCGTGGAAAATTACAATAATTCAAACTTTGCTAAGCGTCGCTACAGGATTGATTTACTTTTCATATACAAATACTAATCCAACTAGCAAATTAATTGGAACATCATCTGAGTTAATTATTGGCATTGTGATAATTTGTTATTTTTTCCAGCCACATGTACGGGCCTATTTTAACAGATTACCAACATCATAAAGAAAATTTTGTCATAATTTTTAGCTATCAAGTATTCAAAGAGAGTAAATAGAGCAAATAGGCAGAAAAGCAAGCAAGTCGTGAAATACTCTAGTTCTTATAAGCAATCAAACCAACCCATGCTAGATACTCTATGGTTTTACAGACTCTAAACGTTGGCAGCAAGTGTGCACGTTGTGGAAAAAAATCTTTGGTAACTGATAATATTACAGGCGAAAGGTTTTGTGCAGGATGCGGTTTTGTTATTTCTGAACGTGTTGATGAAACAGGTCCCGAATGGCGTTCATTTTCAAAAGACGAATCAGATGATAGAAGTAGAACAGGTTCACCTACCTCACTTGCAATGCATGACATGGGGCTTGCAACAATAATTGGTCATGCAAACAAGGATGTAACTGGAAAACCACTGTCTGCATCCATGAAAAGCACCATAGAGAGACTTAGAACTTGGGACAGCAGAAGCCAAGTTCATGAACCTGCAGACAGAAACTTTAGGCAGGCATTTAGTGAGCTTGATAGGCTAAAAGACAAGCTTGCACTTTCTAATGCAGTTATAGAAAAGACGGCCTACATCTACAGAAAGGCACTTGACAAGGGGCTTGTCAGAGGAAGATCTATTCCAGGTGTTCTTGCAGCAGCACTATACGTAGCATGCAGAGAAAGTGGAACACCAAGAACATTAAACGACATGTCGCACCAAATCAATGTAAAAAGAAAGGACATATCACGATGTTACAGATTGCTTTTGCGAGAACTTGATCTAAATATGCCAGTGGTAAATCCAATAATATGTACATCTAGAATAGCAAGCGAAGCTGGTCTAAGTGAAA
>JBOGQR010000069.1:0-7807 GCA_050749225.1 Nitrosopumilaceae archaeon
CATTGTTGAATGACCTAAGAAAATTCCGTAAATAGCAAGCCAGTATAATGTATAGATACAACGGTTAAGTTCGGAAGCTATTACTCGGATATATTTTGCTCTTTCTGGAACTTCAATTCCCAAAAGTTCTTCAACTGCAAGACAATACGGATACAAAATATTGCAAGAATCATGAATTACGGGTCTTTCAAGATGTGGAATATTTTGTATGTAGTTTCTATATTCCGCCATTTTTTCTTCTCCGCGATGGACATATCCAGGATCAGGATCACATGAAACAATGTAATCTCCATCAACTTTTATGATAAGTCGCATATGACCAGAACCCGGATGTTGTGGTCCAACATTTAGAGTCATTATTCTGTCATCTACTGTTTCTAGTTGAATACCTGGAGGCAATTGTGTTGTCATTTCTATCTCCCCTTTATCTTGAAGTCCTTTCTAAATGGTGGAATATCTGCCCAATCCTCTGGCAAAAGTAATCTTCTGTTATCTGGATGACCTTCAAAATATACACCAAACATCTCAAAGCATTCTCTTTCATGAAATTCGACACTATAAAATACATCTCGTAAAGATGGAGTTCGTGTACTATCTTTTCCCGGATTTGGAATATCTTCTCTAGGAACTCTAGTTGCCAAAGCAATTATTTTATTTCCAAGTAATTCATCGGTATATGATCCTAAATGATAAACGACTTCAATTTCTTTTGAATCAGGATAGTCAACACCTCCTACAGATTCAGCATGATCAAATTTTAGTTCATCACGAATAAAATAGGCAACATCTATAATGTCTTCTCTTTTTGCATTTACTCTTATTCTGTTTGGTCTTACATAATTAATAATTGCTTTTTGTCCAAATTTTGAGACAATCTTATCAGCCATTGATTTTTCAAATGGCGGTATAGGTTGGGGGCGAATAGGAACATCATGTGATAAATCAATTCCTTTTTCTTCATAAAACTTCTTAGCATCTTCTTTTGTTAGTTTTGTAGTATCTATATCCAATTCATCATTTTGATCATTATCTAACTTTGTTGCATCGACATCGGTTTCACTGGATTCAATGTCATCTTTTTTTTTAGATTTCATTATTATGCCGCCTTCATTCGTTTAATTTTTTCTTGAAGTAGCATACATCCTTGTATTAGAGTTTCAGGTCTAGGTGGACAGCCTGGCACGTAGACATCAACTGGAAGAACTCCATCAATTCCAGGTAAAACATTGTACGAATCAAAGTAAAGTCCTCCGGTAATTGCACATGCACCCATTGCAATAACATATTTTGGATCTGCCATCTGATCATATACCATTCTTAATCTTGGAGCCATTTTTCGTGTGATTGTTCCCATCACTACAATCAAGTCACATTGTCGAAGAGATCCAAAAGCCTCAATGATTCCAAATCTTTCTACGTCATATCTTGGACTAGATGCAGCTCCAAATTCTACACTACAACATGCGGTCTCTAAGTGGACTGGCCACAGCGACCAAAGTCTTCCCCAGTTAATAGCATAATCAAGTGGTTTGCCTATAGCTCTCACAAGAATGTCACCTAATTTTCCAACTAGTACATTTGTGGTATGTGCTGCTGTTTCTGGCGTGATTAATTCTTTTAGCAATTTTCTTCCCTACCTCGGACGTATTGGGTATTTGATTTAAAAGTTACCAAATACTTTTCCTCCCTGATTGATATAATGCATATGCAAATGATGCAAACATTATTGCTAAGAATCCTATAATTGGAAGCGTGGCTGCTTTTGGAAGATTAATTATTGTGCTTCCCCAAGCATACAGAAAAATTGACATCACATCAAAAACTACAAACATCAACACATATGCATAGTATTGCATCATGAAGTGAGTTCTACCTTCCCCTGATGGAACTTGACCAGATTCCATTGGTAGAAATTTGACGGGGTTACTTGTTCGCCTTGGTGCAATCATTCTAGATAAAATAAGAGCCGGTCCTGTCGCTACTATTGCAAATCCAAACATCAGTAAAATTGGGCTAAAGCTACCAGCTACCTCTCCTACCAAAGTAGCTAACAAGCCATCCGGAGAATATAAAAAGCTATCCACCTTTTGCGATCGCTATTTTAAGATAGAATTATTTTTTATCGAATTTTTAAAAATTCTTCAAATATCTACACAATCAAAACTCCTAGTGTTGAATTATAAAAATTGGTTCTAGTGGCTATGTCCACAACCACACGAGTCGTGATGGTCTTCTGCCATTGTGTGTGAATCTTTTTCTGTACATCTTGAACATTTATCAGATCCAGTTGCCGAAAAGAATCCAATTCCACATGACACGCATTTCATACTTGTCATGAGAGTACTGCCATAATACCGGTATTTATTGATACGTATATAGAAATATTAAAAATCTTAATGATTGATATATGACAATGACAGATCTGTCAACATGACTATTAGTATAGGAGATAAAGCTCCAAGTTTTACCTTGGTAGATACAGATTTGAAAATGCGAAGTCTAGATGAGTTCAAGGACAAAAAAGTAGTATTATCATTTTTTGTTGCAGCAAGCTCACCAGTTTGTACAAAAGAAATGTGTACTTTCAGAGATTCATGGGATCAGATATCAAAGATGGGTGCTCAAGTAATTGGCATTAGCAATGATGGGCCATTTGCAAACAAAGCTTTTGCAGAAACACATCACCTTAACTTTCCAATCCTTGGAGACTACAAGAGCCAAACAATACGCGATTATGATGTACTGATGCCAGATCTCTTACATGTAAAGGGATACGATGCAGCAAAACGTTCAGTCTTCATTGTTGATGAGAAAGGCACTGTAATATACAAATGGGTTTCTGACAATCCCCTGATTGAACCAAACTACCAAGAGATAATGAATTTCCTCAAAAAAGGAAATTAATTTCTTTATTTTATTTTAAATTTTTATTGTAATTATACTAGAATATTTTTTATTCAATCTCAACAAGAACGTCGTTCTTTGCAACAGAATTACCTTGTTTAATCTTCATTGTCTTAATAACACCATCTTTGTGTGATTTGATAGATATCTGCATTTTCATTGATTCTAAAACGCATACCACGTCTCCTTTTTTTACATTATCACCCACTGTCACATTAATTGATACAACTCTTCCAGGAATCTGACTCTTGAGAGATATTTGAGAGTCTACGCCTGACTCTACGCCAGAATTTTTGTAGACAATTTTATCCAACTCTGAATGCTTGTCAAAGGTTATCTTTACACCATCTATAACTAGCATCATCTTTGCAGTTGTGCTCTCAAGATATTTTGCAAAATGATACGTATTATCTAACATAAACTCGATTCCCTGAGACGTCATGTTAAGAATCTTGAGATTACGCTCTTTGCCCTGTATTTTTAATAGATATTCAGAATTACTAGAAATTTTAAGAATCTCTGCATCAAGTTTTTTTTCCTGGTTTTCAATTTTAAAATCCATTTTTATGTCATACCCAGTTGTGATTTCCAACCAATGCCCTGATCTTTTTGTGTTTTAATTTTATTTTTTAGGAATTCTGAATGAATAATTCCAGCCGCAAGAGCTGCATCAGTTTTTTCGGAAATTTCCTTTGTCATGTTTTCACGTAGTCTATCCAAAATTTTGAATCTATCAATAAAATCTGTTGACAGATCTCCTTTGATGAATTCTTTACTATCTAGTATTGTTTTGTAAAGAGGAATGGCAGTTTCAACACCTTCAATGTAAAAATCTGAGAGTGCAATTTGCATTCTTTCTCTGGATTCCTCAAAGGATTCACCCCAAGTGATAAGTTTCCCCATCAGAGAATCATAGTATGGTGACACTATGCATCCTGGAAAAAGATACGTATCCACTCTTACGCCGGGACCAGATGGAATGTTTACATCTGAAATTGGTCCTGTTGAGGGTGCAAAGTCAAGAAACGTATCCTCTGCATTTATTCTACATTCTATTGCACAACCATTTACTTTCAGATCTTTTTGTTTGAATGGAATTTCTTTTCCATTTGCTATATCAATTTGCAGTTTTACAAGATCTAGACCTGAAACAAGCTCTGTTACTGGATGTTCAACTTGGAGTCTTGCATTTATTTCTATAAAGTAAAATGTTCCATCATCTAGTCGTAGGAATTCTGCAGTTCCTGCATTTCTATAATCTACCGCTATTGCTGCTTTTACTGCAAGTTGTCCTATTTCGTCACGTGTTTTTTGATCAACTACTGGAGATGGTGACATTTCGATAAGCTTTTGGTGTCGTCGCTGAATAGAACATTCTCTTTCAAAGATATGCACTGTATTTTCATGAGTGTCTCTAGCCAATTGAAATTCGATGTGCCTAATCTTTGGTAGGAATTTTTCTACAAAGAGTGCAGATTTTCCAAATGCTGCTTTTGATTCTCCAGATGCAATATCAAAAGCTTGTCTGAGCTCTTTTTCATCATGTACTAATCGTATTCCTCTACCGCCACCACCAAAAACTGACTTTAACAATACAGGATAACCAATTTTATGAGCAATATCAAGAGCCTTTTCTACTTCTTCAACTATTCCAGGACTTCCTGGTACAGTTGGTACTTTTGCTTTTATCATTGCATCTTTACATAACATTTTATCACCACAAAGTCTCATTGATTTTCCTGACGGTCCGATAAAGTTTAGTTTCTTTTTTTCACAAAGATCTGCAAAGTCAGCATTCTCTGAAAGAAATCCATAACCAGGATGAATTGCATCTGAACCAGATTTTAGTGCAACTTCAATAATTTTTTCCATGTTAAGATAGCTTTCCGATGGAGAGGCTTGTCCAATATGATGAGCCTCAGATGACATTTTGACATGTCTTGAGTTAATGTCTTCATTAGAATAAACTGCGACAGATTTTATTCCCAGAGCTTGACATGTCTTGATAACACGTATAGCGATCTCTCCTCTATTTGCTATCAGAATTTTTTCAATCATATCTAATTAGAGATTAATGTTTCCGTGTTTGCGTGGAATCCTTTTTTCTCTCTTGTTAACAAGTGCTTCTAATGCCCTAATTAAAACAGGTCTTGTCTCAGCAGGATCTATTACAGAATCAATGGTACCATATGATGCTGCAACGTAAGGATTAGCAAACTTTTCTGTAAAATTATCTACGAGTTGTTTTTTCAGAGCTTCAGGATCTTTTGCACTTGCAATCTCTTTTCTATTCATTATTTTTACCGCCGCCTCAGATCCAAGTACTGCAATCTGAGCAGTTGGCCAAGCATAATTCATATCAGTTCCAAGATTTTTGCTGCCCATAGCAATGTAAGCACCTCCATAGGCCTTACCAATTATTATGGTTATTTTTGGCACGGTTGCTTCACAGTATGCATACAAAAGCTTGCTCCCATGTCTGATGATACCATTATGTTCTTGATTTGTTCCTGGCATGTAACCTGGAGTATCCACTAAAGTAATTACTGGTATGCTAAAACAATCACAGAATCTAATGAATCTTGCCGCTTTGTTAGATGAATCAATATCTAAAGCACCAGCAAGTGACATTGGTTGATTTGCCACTATACCTACAGTTCTGCCATTCAATCGGCCAAATCCAACAACAATGTTTTGTGCAAACAATTCATGAATTTCGAAAAATACGTGGTTATCCACAATTGAATAAATTATTTCTTTCATGTCGTAGGGTTGCAATGGATTTTCTGGAATTATGTTTATTAGATTACTATCAAGTCTGTTTGGATCATCATTTGTTAATACTATAGGAGGTCCTTCGGTATTGTTTTGTGGAATATATGATAGAAGAGTTTTTACATAATCCATACATTGATATTCATTTTTTGCTACAAAATGAGCAACGCCACTATTTTTAGCATGAGACATTGCACCACCAAGTTCATCAAATGATACTTCTTCACCAAGAACTGTTTTTACTACTTCAGGTCCAGTAACAAACATAGTTGCCAACTTGTCAACCATTATTACAAAATCTGTCATTGCTGGAGAATATACAGCACCACCTGCTGAAGGACCAATGCTTGCAGTAATTTGCGGTATAACACCAGATGCAAGTTGGTTATGATAAAAAATATCTGAAAATCCATCAAGACTGAGAATACCTTCTTGAATTCTTGCTCCACCAGAATCAATAATTCCTATGACAGGACATCCAATTCTTACAGCATGATCCATCACCTTGGTTATTTTTTTAGCACCCATTTCACTTAGCGTTCCTCCCAATACAGTGAAATCATACGCAAAAAGAAACACTTGTCGTCCGTTGATGTTACCGTATCCTGTTATAACTCCGTCTCCAAAGAATTTCTTGTCTTGCATGTCAAACTCGTGATAATGATGAGTTGCGAGAGCATCAATTTCTGTAAAACTTCCCTCGTCTAGTAAAAGATCTATTCTTTCACGAGCAGTAAGTTTACCTTTTTCATGTTGGGATAAAATTTTATCTTGTCCACCACTTTGATTTGCTTCTCTTTTTTTATGTAAAAAATTTTTTATCTTATCAGAGTGCATGGTTGCGAATTAGAAACAAGTTCTAACCTATATTAATTTAATCAGTTTTTACTTCTCTTAATCCATCGTGGCCGCCTTTGGCATTTCTAAACACATTCATTCCTATGTGATAGTTTTCCCACAATGTTTCCAAAGTCTGCAAATCCTCTTCAACCAGCCTTAATTGCTCCTTAGTTACTGTCGGATCAGACTGCATTTTCGTGAGTTTTTCTTTTGTTTGCGCAAGAAGATCTTCCAATCCAACCTCATAGTTAGATTCCCCATGATACATTGGATCTAAGGGTGTAATTTTTGTAGTGTTATCAGACATCAGTCTTCCCTCTTTTTGGTTAAATTTTAAGATTTAGAATTGGAAATTTCTTGGCAATTGCCTTTTGATATGAAATAAAGGCATCTTTACCATCATTGCATTTTTTACATATACATAGTTGTGAAACCTTTGTAAGATCACAATCAGTTGCAAATTCACATTTTGGACATCCTGCATGTCCTCCACATACAACACATCGTAGTTCCGCCACATCTGCACATGCCTGATGTTTTACTCCTATACCCTTTGCCCATAAGCCTATTTCATTTATTTCAATTTTCTTTTTACAAACTATACAGGTACCTGGAAATTTCATAGGCATTGTCCTCCAACTCATTTTAACATAGTCATCTCCTTTTGCATAATTTCATTACTAGATTCATCAAGTCCTAAATCCAGTGTTTTATTCTTCATACAAAACAAAACATATGGAAAATAAAAAGTTGCAAAATCACTTCGTGAGACATGCATTTTTTTCGATAAAATTGATGCCAGTGCTTTTATCGCTCTGCCATCCCATCTCAATCTGTTAATAATTGGCCATGATAAATTGAATTGTGAATATCGTACAGATGTTCCTTCTTTATACAATCCAACTAGTACAGAATCAAGATATCTTAAAAGTCGCCACTCTTGAGTTTTCATAATTTTACCATATAGCATATCAGCTTCTGAGATGATTTCTAACATTTTTTGCATGTCTTCTTTTTCAAGCGGACTTGTTATAACACTAGAATAAAATGCGTCTATTTTCTCTCTTGGATCAATTCTTAGAGAAAATAAAACGGCTCTTGCTTCCTCAGCAGATTTGGCTTTGAAGAATACGTTTACTGTTTCTTCTATATCTAGTGTCACAAAGGATTTGTCAATCTGGGGTTCAAATCCCATAACATGCGCTTGCGCAGAATTTAGTATTGACCTAATATCTCCGCGTGACTGCAAGACAAGTTTCACAATTGTACCTAAACTGATGGTTACACC
>JBOGQR010000070.1:0-7677 GCA_050749225.1 Nitrosopumilaceae archaeon
TTAACGAAATTTCAAATTTTTCCATGTTAAACAATTTAAAAATCGTGTCTAATGTGAATTATGGGTTATTTTATAACTAAATTGACCATATACTAATCCAAAAATTACTCTTTTGTATTCATTTTCTAGATTTATAATCAAAACCTCATTTCCAAAAATGGAAATGTGTCAATTTACAATAATACGCACTAGTGCATAATATCCACGACTTCTACCTTATGTTACGATATTGATTAACGAGAAAGAAAAATCACAAGAAACAAAAAAAGATAAAGAACAAAATACGGATGCAGAAACATCACATATCAAAGACAGATCTAATGAGGAGTTTGACAGTCAAGAAGAGAGAATACGCGACATGTCATACATACATCGAGATATGCAAATGACTTTTCTGAGAAACAAAAAAGAAATCATAGGCTGATAAACCACTAAAAAGTAACTTTTTTGATACAAAAAGCAAGAATGTGTTAAGATGGTGGGCTTTTAGAAGTACATAATTTGCAATCACAGTCAAACAGACCCATTTTCCCTAGACACTCAATGTGTTTCTCATCAGAGCATTTGTAGCAAAGAACCATCCTAAATTTGAAAATGCCAAAGTCACTATAAATTGGTATCATATTTTAGAAAATCAAAAGGCTTACAGGTAGTTATATTAGATATTAAATATGGAACGTAAAATCCCTGCTCCAGATAAGAAAACACTGGAACACATGGCAACCTTAGACTGGAATGATCTCATGATATTCCTGCATAAAAAATACGGTAAGAAATTCACGCAGGATTTTCTAAGAAATTATACATACAGATTACAAAAACTAAAGTGGCGCAAAAATCAAAAATGGAAATAAAGGCATGTTTTTGTCCTTAATTATTGCTCTATTGTAAACCTGTTTGCTGCTATTTTTTATAATGTAATTCAGTGCACACATAGAGGTTAAATCCTACTATAGATAACTCAAATACCGGAAGAAAATGGTATCAGGCTATCATAATTCTGAACTTTTGAATTTCTTTGGAATAAAAGAGACAAGAAAGTATATCCGTATTTGCATAAGATGCGGTTCTGAGAATATCCAACGAGAACAAAACTGTATTGAATGCAGAGATTGCGGCAAAGTCCTTTCTACCAAACATAACTAAGCACATCCTAGGATTGATAAAAAAGTTAGAATAAACTAGTAAAATTTGATATTTTGAATTACACCTAAATGGCAGTCAACGGTGTGCTTTTTTAGAACATACAAGGAATTATGAATTGCCAGTTCCAGGATAATACAAGTCATTAAGCCGATTGGGTCATATCATGTAACCCTTATCCCAGACCCTGACCCAACGGCCTTTTTATCTATTAATTTTGGTATATGAAAATCACAAATACTAATGATTTATCGAATAATTGATGGTCAAATGCAGGGTGTTTACCAAGGAAGATGGTAGCGGAATAAGGGAAGAAACGTATTTGAACCAAAAAATGAATCCAATAGATGAAGAATTTGCGTCTTTTGTAAGAATTAATGAAGTCTTACTTGATGAAGACGGACTAGAGAAAGAAATTGTTACTGTAAAGAAAATTGATCCTATGATTCAATGCTGGGATGAAGAAGAAAAAATATCAGAACCATAACTAAATAAAGTAATTTCCAGATTTTATGAAATTCAAAACTCTATGATTTGGTTGTTTTTGTCATTTAGAATCTGATAAAACTATGAAAAAAGACGGGGTTGAGCTTTTATTCGTAGCATAAAAGATCAGACCAACTCTTACTAGGTAATGGTGGTGTTTTGACCATTGGCTCGCATATGTACGCACAAATGTTAAACCCCCCACTAAAAGTCGATTTTTTGAAAATATCGCCCAACGCGCAATACAGAGTAAATCAAGAGGGGTTTAGCTTTTACGAGTAACTCTGAATTTTTCTAATTTTTCAAGTTTTATTGTTGTTTGCTCTAATTTGTAACTTGAACTTTTTCCCTTGCTTGAACTATTTCTATTTCCACGGTTTCTATTGGTTCATCTACTACATTTCGCCTAATAGAAAACATCTTTGGTTTATCAAAATCTTTAGTGCAGTCGGGACAAGCATAAACCAGAACCCTATGTTCGTTGGGAGCTTTGGGGTTAGAAAGGCGGGGGTAATAGACTAATCTTCCCCCACAATCCACGCAATACCTATTTGCGCGTCTTGTTCTGGCCAATGCGGACCTCCTGCATATATCCAGATGTTGCGATCGGTATAAGATCTAAGTAGTCTAATAGAATAAACACAAATGTGATCGCATAACAATATTTCAAAATTCGGGTTTTGAAATACATGAAACAAATACGTTTGATTTTTAAAAGATTGGCTCACCATAAGCAAAATATAATATTTCAAAATTCGAATTTAGAAATATAATAAGCGCCGCCCGTCAGACTTGAACTGACGACCAGCTGATTAACAGTCAGCTGCTCTACCACGCTGAGCTAGGGCGGCAATAGATTTGTTCGTAGAATATGTGGATTTAATCCTTGCTAAGATTATTTTTGTATCCCGTCAGATTTTTCAAATAGATAGATTCCATCTAAGAAAACTCTGTGATCTTTGTTTTTGACTTTGGTGTTTTGTTGTAAACTTGCTGCAGTTTGAGACACATCAGTCAAAACAGAACCAGTTATTATCACATCATCCCCTTTTGCGACAACTTTGGTATCGCCTACTATCTTTGAAACACGTGCGGCACGTTCACCTTGAAAATTCTCTACCAGAACATTATTGTCTTTTACTTTTACTGTTATTGGAAAGTGAGCATAAACGATCTTCATCTTGAAGGTATATCCTTGTTGAATACCTTTGATGAGAGTGTTAATTATAGATTCTGAGGTCTTGAATATTGCATAGTCTTTTTTTCTTGTTCCAATTGATTTTAATATGATATTTTTTCCGCTTACTTGCAAATCTACTGGTATTTTTTTAAAGTTTTTTCTTGTTTTACCTAGTGGTCCTTCAACATTGAGTATTCTGTGTTTTTCTGTAACCTTGACACTTTCAGGTACAGGAATTGTCAATTCGTGGACTTCGATTTCTTTAGTAGACATATCCAATCAATAGTCCTCCCAGTCCTTTTGTTGTTGCTTCATGGTGAGACATTACTCCCTGATTTGTGGTTACTAAAAGCATACCACGAGAATATGAAGGAAGGTATTCGTGTTCCCATTTAGCATAATCATCTTTTTTTACTTTGAATCGTGGGGTGATTGCACCACATTTTGTTATTTTTGCCAAAAGTTGGATCTTGAATTTACCGCCCTTTTTATCGTCAACATGCTCAAATTCCCCAATATAGCTGTGATTTTGAAGTGTCTTTAGTATTTCCATGGCAAGTTTTGATGAGGGCAGTACAATACACTCATTTTTGCGCCTAGCTTCAGTATTGAAAAGCGTAACAAACAGGTTTGAAATTATATTATTTGATGGCATATTATCACTTAAATTTTCTAAATCCTAATGATACAGCAACTTCGCGGAAACAACGTCTGCACAAGTCTAGATCATATTTTTGAATTACAGCATTATAGTCACCACAACGCTTGCACCATCGCGAGCCTTTACCAAATTTGTGTACTGTTCTTCCTGTTACTGCATAATCTCTATTTTTTACCATTTATACTACCTCTATTCCAAATTCTTTGGTCAGAAATGCCTTTGCATCTTCACTTGTAATTCGGTGATGATGTCCTACACTTGCCTTGTGTTTACTTCGAAATCTAATATTAAATCCTGGTCTTGCTAATGAAATTGATACATCCAATCCCAAAATACCAACTTGAGGATCATATTTCACTCCTGGAATATCGATATGTTCTTTTATTCCAAATGAAAGATTTCCAAAGTCATCAAAAGATGTCCCTTTCACCTGGTTACCTTTTGCAGCAAATAGTCGTTTAATTAATGCAATTGCAGATTCTCTTCTAAGGGTTACAGCTACTCCTATGGGCTCACCTTTGTGTACCCCCCAATCTCTTTGTGTTGCTTTTGCCATACGAGGACTAGGTTTTTGTCCAGCAATTTGTTCCAGTGCACGTTTTGCCTTCTCAATTGGTTCACCTGATTTACCTACCCCCATGTTTAGTACTACTTTTGCAACTGTAATTTTCTTCATTTGTGATTCTAATTTTTGCGACATAATATTCACTCTATTTGTATCACTGGCTTGTCTTTTCCTACTGCCATCACAAGCTCTGATGGAATGTCAATTTGTCTTTCACCGATATCTACTAACGCACGTCGTGGAAGTACAAATGTTCCTTCTTTTATTTCAATAACTTTACCAACATGACCCGCATTAATTCCGCTTGTTATGACAACTTGGGCGCCCTTTTCTAATTTTATAATATCAAGAATTTTAGTCTCTGGAATTTGCATGACACAGGTATCGCCGATATTTACTTTTGCATCAGAGATGAGAGTACGACCATCATGAAATCCAATTTGCGTTTTAGAATTTTTTATTGTAGCTTTTTTTGTTACTTGAAGTAATTTTTTGGTCTTTTCAGATGGATTTATCTTAATTGGCTGTAGTACAAAAGAATTCTTTGGCACCAGTCTATAAACATCTGAAATTCCTTCAAGCTCTACTACGTCCATAAGACCAATTCCATGGTGTAATGATCGTCGTATAATGCCATCTACCTTTACCTTTCCTCCATAAATTACGGATTTTACTTCTCTTAGTGTATTTACAAGTTTTAAAGTATCACGTATAAAGACAGCACTTGGTATCGCAAGATGTTTTGAATGACCGCCCGGCTTTACAGTTACTACAAATCTAGAATCCTTTCTAGCGATGCCCCAGAAGATAGGAGCCATTTGGCGTTTTAATTTCTTGCTTCCTGCTATGCTTACCATTACTTAGTCTCCTTTTTTGCTGATTTAGCTGTTTTTGTTTGTTTTCCTTTTTTTTCTGGCATTTTTTCTGATTTAGCAATTTTCTCTTTAGGCTTTGATGCTGTTTTTGGTGTTTCTTTGATTTGTTTTAGTTTTTCTTTAGTTTCTGTAGATTTTTCTTTAGTTTCAGAAGTTTCTTTTGGTTTTGAACTTTCTTTTGGAGATTCCATTGGTTTTTCTTTCGGAGTCTTTACCTTTTGTCCTTCAAGTCTATTTTGTCTCCATTTGTCTTCCAGATTCAAGCTAGTAATCATAAGATTAGAGGTATGAATGTAAAGATCAACATTGCCCCCTTTTAGTTTTTCACGTTTTATTCCCTCAATTGCAACTCCGTTTTTTTCTGAAGATACCTGAGTTACCTTACCTTCTATCCCTTTGAATTCACCGCGCATTACTTTTACATTATCGCCTTCAACTACACGTGCACTGTGTCTACGATATTTTTCTTGTAGTTCTTTTGAAAGCATCGATCCCAGTTGTTTACTTTTAAAATGATGTGGGGCTTGGTAAATCATTCTGTTGCGGATTATTGTTGGCTTCATTTTATACCACCATAGATGCAAGGTTTGCTATTCTTGGCCACTTTTCTGATGCTTCTGCTGCAACAGGGCCTTTGATTTCAGTTCCCTTGATCTCCCCTTCAGGTGTAACCAGTACACCTGCATTATCCTCAAAACAAAGTCTTACTCCACTGAGTCTTTTAATTGGATATTTTTGTCTTATTACTACGGCTCCAAAAATTTGACCCCGTAATTCTCCTGGTCCTTTTTTTACAACTACATTTACAAAATCACCTACAGCTGCAGAAGGGTATCTTGAAACTCTGGTTTTTGTTTTTTGAACCATTATGATTTCTAAAACTTTTGCACCCGTGTTATCTGCACAAATAATTTGAGCTCCTAACGGAAGCGCTCTAGTAATATACGGTCTGAATTCTTGAACGCCTTTTGCAGATACTGCACGACTTTTAGTTGCGCCCATTATGACTTGACCTCCACGACTACAAAGGAAACACTCTTTGAGATAGGCTTACACTCTGCAGTTAGAACAATATCTCCTTCTTTTACATCAATACAGGATGGTTTGTATGCATGAGTTTTGCTTTGGCTTCTTGCATATCTTTTGTATTTTGTAATAAATTTTGGAGTTTCTTGTTGAACAACAACCATTTTTGGTGCCTTAGCACTTACAACTTTGCCTTGAATTAATTTTCCACGTATACTAAGCGTACCATGAAATGGACAAAGATGATCGGTACATTCTGTTGTAGGAACAGTTACTGGAATTCCAATATTGCGTGTCATGTCTTTCCTCCTAATCTTTCTTGGGGTCTTTTTGTTAGCAAGTTACCATTCACTATGGATTCATTTTTATCAAAAGAAAACTTCCATTGAACGTTTTCCTTTGGTATTTTTTTAATGCCATTTATTGTATTTAGAAACAACATTGATTTTGTTTCATCTACAACCTTTCCTGAAATACCGGCAATTTGTACATTATTACTTTTCATTACTGTGGCTTCTAATCCTATCAATTCATGTATGAGTAGATTTTCTGTAGTAATCATTGTTTTTTCATCTCATTTAGTCTTGTTAGCATTCTAGCAATATCTCTTCGCAACGGTTTTAGCTTACCACTTTCTTTTTTAAGAGTGCCTTTTGATGACTCTATGCGTAATTTTGTAAGTTCTGAACGAAGTTGTTCCAATCTATCTTTTAGATCAGTCTCATTGAATTGACGTATTGTCTTCATTTTCATTCGTGCCATTACTTTAATTCCTCCTCAATTTCTTCAAAAGTCTCCACTTGTTCAACAAGTTTTTCTTCGATTTCAATTAGTTCACTTTCAGTTCTTGGTTTTGTCGGATCTATTGGAATTTCTTCTATTACTTCGATTTCTTTTTCATCTATTTCTTTTTCTTCAATTACAGGGGGTTTTGCTACAGCTTCTTTTTTCATCGCTTTAAGTTCAAATTCTGGGATGTATCGCTCCTTTATCGCAATTCTAATTCGTACTCCAATCAGACCCATCTTTGTTTGAACATGAACAATATCTTCAGAAACTATAACATCTGCAAAATGACCAGCTCTTGGCAAAATTCCTTTGCTATGTTTTTCAAAAGAAGAACGATCACCTCTTAATTTTCCTGAAGTTGTAATTTGTACGCCCATTGCACCTGCATTCATTATTGTTTGCATAGTCCACATCACTGCACGTCTAAATGCAGTTCCTCTCGCAAGATGCTGTGACATTCTATTGCACATCACACTTGGTTGAAGTTCTGGTCTGATAATTTCTATAACTGAAATTTGTGGATTCTTAAGATCAAAGTCTTTTTCTAAAACTTTGGTTAGATCACGTATTCCAGAACCTTTTCTGCCTATCACTATGCCTGGTCTTGTAACATGCAGCCCGACACGAGTTCCTGTAGGTGTTTTTTGTATATCAACTTCAGAAAATCCTGCTTCTTTAATGGCTTCTCTAAGATAGTCTTTTAAAAGCATGAGTTTGTAACTGTCATTTATCACATTTTTTACTGACGACATTTTAAATCTCCTGAGCTACAAGTTCCACATGTGTCAATATGTCAACTTTTGGTGATGCTCTTCCCATTGCACGTGGAGTAAACCTTTGAATTTTTCTTCCCTTATGTACAGTAGCATTTATTATTTTTAATCTGTCTAAGTCCATTCCACGATACTCTGCGTTTGATTCCAAATTATCAATAAGTTTGACAAATTCGGTA
>JBOGQR010000071.1:0-7605 GCA_050749225.1 Nitrosopumilaceae archaeon
AGATTGTCATTTGCACTTTCGGGGGCGCCTAAAATTATGACTGCAGAATGGTTTATCTCTGGAATTTTTTCTTTTTTGGTAAAAATTATACTAGTTTTAAATCCGTCTTCTTCTAGGAGTTTGCCTAGATTTGATAACCCTTCATACTTTGCATTTTGTATTACAAGTATGTCAGACATGATTTCGAAAAGTGCTTAATATGTTAAATACTAAATGATTTTATGAATGTCAGCGAATCAGAAATAACATCACTTCAAAATTTGATTCATTCATTAAACTCAAAAAAAGATAGCATCGTGGCAGTAGAGGGAAAACGTGACGCATCTGCACTGCAAAAACTGGGATATTCTGGCAATATTTGCACGTTTCACAGCTTCAAAGGATTGGCAAGATTTGCTGATTCGGTATCAAGCTACAAAAACCTGATAGTTTTGTTTGATGGTGATAGAAAAGGCAAATACCTGACAAGCAAGGTAATATCTCAACTAGAGCATCGCATCAGAATAGATCTCTCCTTTAAGAAAAAACTTGTATCCGTAACAAAGGGAAAAATCAGGCATATTGAGGATCTCTCAAAATACGTTACACATGATCGGTTTACAGCCATATCATAGCAATAGCACTTATATCGGACTCGTACAAAAATAAATTGATCAAAAATTAAGAGGATTATGAATTGCCACCTACTGGAATTGTCAAGTATCACGTTAAGCTCAGCTTTGACGTCGATGGATTGGTTGAAAAGGCCGACATAATAGGCGCAATTTTTGGCCAAACAGAAGGACTGCTTGGACCAGAGATGAACCTAAACGAACTTCAAAAAGTATCGAAGGTCGGTAGGATAGAAGTCAACACTACGGCAACGTCTAGTCAAACAAAAGGCGATGCTTTGTTACCTATGAGTACTGATATCAATACTGCTGCTTTGATTGCAGCTGCTATTGAAAGCATTGACAAAGTTGGACCATTCGTGGCTCATTTCAAACTAGAAGCAATAGACGATGTTCGTTCTGCAAAGAAAAAAGAAATTGTTGACAGGGCAAAAGATATCGTACAAAAATGGTCTACTAAAACAATTAGCGAAGGAGATGAGATGCTAAAAGATGTTTCAGGAGGCGGTGGGGGAAAACTTGCTACATTTGGAAGAGAAAAATTAACATGCGGTTCTGGAGTCTTTGATTCTCCATGGATAATTTTAGTTGAAGGACGAGCTGATGTAATTAATTTACTAAGAGCAGGATATGATAATGCACTTGCAATTGAAGGTGCAAGAATAGATGAATCCATTAAAGAACTCTGCAGTTCAAAATCAAAAGTTGTTGCATTTTTAGATGGTGACAGAGCTGGCGGATTTATACTAAAAGAACTCAAAGCTCTAGTTAACGTTGATGTAGTTCACAGAGCACCTGAGGGAGTTGAGGTTGAAGAACTAACGCCAATACAGATTGTAGAAATTTTAAAGGATACTGCAGAAGATATGAAAAAAGAGACAGTAAAACCAAAGTTACAAGATCCAAAAGATGAACCAATTGCAAACGTTGCAAAAAAAGTCTACCCAGACCTTAATGAATCGCTTGAGGCAGTAGCACTAAATGAAGACCTTGGTGAACTTTTCAAGGTTCCAGTAAGTGAAGTTGTAGGAAAACTTTCTCCTGGTTCTGGTATAAAATATCTAGTTTTAGATGGAATCATTACACAAAGGCTGATTGATGCTGCAAAACAAGCAGGAATAGAGTGTGTTATAGGTCATAGAATGGCTAACCTAAAATCTACTGACGGTATGGTACTCAAAACATTTACAGAGCTGGGCGTAGCCTAAATTTTAATGCCAGAACTCAAAGTTCAACACATCCTTACACTAGCAGAACTTTTAGCAAAAGGTGCCAGGCATAACTTTGTTACAATTACAACATTATCGCTAGGAAAAAGCATAAACAAATCACAGCAAGCTGCATCAAAACATCTTTTAGAATTAGAAAGAGATGGATATGTCGAGAGGATGCGAAGTGGACAGCGGGTCTCTGTTAGAATCACAACTAAAGGCCACACCGAAATGGCAAGAATATCTACAATTTTAAAATCAAGCTTGGAATCTTCGCCTTCTTATATAGAATTTAAAGGTACAATAGTTTCTGGCATGGGAGAGGGTGCATACTACATGTCAATGAAAGGATATGCAAAACAGTTTAAATCAAAACTTGGTTACATCCCATTTCCCGGAACACTAAATGTTAAACTAAAAGATAAGGAATTCATCGAAGCAAAACGCACTCTTGACACACACCCTGGAATAATGATAAATGGATTTTCTGATGGCAAGCGAACATATGGTTGGGTGAAATGCTATCCTTCCAAAATCAATAACTCGACTGATACTGCATTGATTACTTTGGAAAGAACACATCATGACGACTCTGTTATAGAATTAATTTCAAAAGAAAATATCAAAAAAGCAACAAAACTATCAACCGGCTCACAGATCTCAATTAGAGTACCGATTCGTTCAAAATAACCATACTAAACTAGTTATTGATCCCGTCTATAATGAAAACCAATGGTATTTGTTTGGATTGGCATTGGAATAGGAATTTTAGCAGTTACAGTTTTGGTCTTAAAAGTAATAAAATCACCCAGAAATAGTTTCATTACTCTTAGATGTAAAAAATGTGGTCTTAAGACAAACGGTTTAAAATGTCCTCTATGTGAAAGTGAAAAAAAAGCAATTTAAAATAAATTAAAGCTTTTACACTTATGTTCTGTAGATAGAACTGCCATACTCGTTTTCTATTTTAGAACTTTTAATGTCTGGTATGGGAGACTGTAATCTTGCAATGCTTACATTAACATTAATTTTTCTGCATCCGTCAGTTATGAATTTCTCCTGATGAACTTGATCGTATCCTAGTGCTATGATATCGGGCTTTACATATGACACAGTCTTGAAAATATCCCCTTCATGTCCAACTACTGCATAGTCCACCATTGAAAGCGAACTTACCAAATCTCGTCTTAGCTCCATGTTGTGAAGAGGTATCCTACTCTTCATTTTTTGTGCCGTCTGGTCTGTTGCTATTACAACAACTAGTACATCTCCAAGAGCCTTTGCAGCTCGTAACGTGTGTAGATGACCTGGATGTATTATGTCAAAGACTCCTCCTGCTAAAACAACTCTTAGTGAAGATCTGCCTAACTCTGTAAGTGTTTTTTTATCAGACTCTACTATTCCGTTTTTTACAAATGACTCTATCTTTGCTTTGAGATGATCAGGATTTACAGGAAGCTTTCTTCTAATTATTGAAATAGGATCGTCTTTTGAAAGAGCGGCTACGTATAATGCTGAAATTATTTCCTTGTCAAGCGCATCCAATTATATCACTAAAACAAGATTCCTACCCTTGTTTCATCTATAAACTCTATGCCCACGGGTCTATTCCTTTTGAAAATCTCAAGGCATCTATTAGTCCCTCTGCATATCCTATGCTTAGCACTGCAAGCTCCTCTTTTCCTTCACTTTGAAACTTTTCAGCATCTTCCAAGTAAAGATCTGCATTTTCTAAAACAGATTGAAGTGATTTATCATCCTTGAATTGCTTTGTTACTTCCTCTAACGCTTTCCTAGCTTTTGGAATATATTTTTGGAGCATCTGATCTGAAATTTTTTTAATCCTTGAAGAATTATCAAATGGCTCATCAAGACATTTTGCGAGAACTTTTAGCGCATCAGATTCTGTAAAATGCATTCTTCCTGGTATTATAATTGTGTGCGGCGGCTTGCCAAAATTTGCCTTTTTAAGTGTGGATAATTTTCCTGCTACTATGTTTTGACTTTTTGCACCAATTCTTGATGCCACTATTACAAAACTTGATTCGTCAACAACATTTCTTTTTTGTTCTTTTTCAGCCAAAAGTAGATTTGTTAATGCATCTTTTGGCTCCAAGAAGAATTTTTTATCATTGTTGTATTCTAAAATTATTATGGTGTGGCTTCCAGCTATGAGATTTTGATAAATTGTATAATATACACTAGGAATTGACTGTTTTTCATTCATCATGGTTACAGGTTTGCCCAATTTGTAATAATGTAAACCACATTCTCCAACAAGAGACGTGATGGCAGATGCAGCATGGATTGTTTTTGTTTTAATTTTTTCTAAAATGGCTCTTGTTCTCAATTCTATATGAGTTGTTGCTATGTAGGGGTCGCCATATGAGACAAGTGCAACATTTTTCTTTTTTGCCTCTTTAAGAATTGTCTTTCCATCTTCTACCATCCATCTAGGCGCAGTTTTGAACTCGCCTTTTACCGTTTTTTTAATTTTTAGCATTTCTGACTGTGGAATGGGACTGGTAAATATTTCAAAAAACACCACGTCTGCACTCTTTAGTATTTTCAATGTATCAAGACCTATTCCGTCAGGACCAGAAATTCCTAGACCTACAAACCAAAGCATAATCGAATTTCAGATTTTGGCTATTTTGAGCTTCGTATTATTTACTGAGATTTTCCGTGCAGTCTCTTTAAATGGTAAAGCATTTGCTTGAAAACTTCTATGCTTCTAAGAAATTCATCCACTGAAACTCGTTCATCAATTGTATGTGACGCATGAGGATCTCCTGGACCATATGTGACAACAGGTATGTTCAATGCATTTCCAATTATGTTCATGTCACCTGTTCCAGTTTTTCGGATTAACTGTGGTCTTGCTTTTTCAACATCCAGTACTCCCAAAGTTAATGCCCTTACAAGTGGAGAATTATGCGGTGCCTCAAACGGTTCTGTTTCATCAAGTACAGAATAAAATGCATTAACTCCTTGTTTTTTTGCAACCTCTTGTACAGTAGTTGCTATTTTTTCTCCAACTGCTTTGCAGTTCATGTTTACTGGAATCCTAATGTCCATTATTGCATCACATTCCAGTGCTGTTACATTGTGACTAGTCCCTCCCTTTATCTCAGTTAAAGTAGCAGTTAGGATCATACCCTTTGGTTTGTCAGATTGATTTGCCTCTAGCGCATCTTTTAGCTCTTTAATGAATATATATGACTCATCTATTGCATTTTTTGCAAGCCAAGGAGCGCTAGCATGTGCGCTATTTCCTACGTTTACTTTGAGATTGATAGCAATTCTTCCCTTGTATGCTATTGTTATATTTTTAATTCCACTTGGTTCGCCAAATATAGCATAATCAATATCGAGTTTTTGTTTAACCAAACTTTTGATTCCAGTTGCATTTCCTTCTTCATCTACTACTGCTGCAAACACTACTGTTCCGCTGTTATTTTGAATTGAAGCTGCGGCAAGAAGCATTGCCATAAGAGGAGCCTTTGCATCAGAAGCACCACGTCCGTAAATGTATCCATTATCGTTTTTTACTTTTATTTTACCTGGTACTGTGTCCATATGTCCACACAAAAGAATTTTCGGAGAACCAGCTCCTTTTGTTGCAATAAGATTTCCAACCTCATCGATGTGAATATTTTCAAATCCCAAATCATCACACTTGTCTGCTAAAAATTCTGCAAGGGGTTTTTCTGCAAGTGAAGGAGTGTAAAGCCTAAGTGCTTTCTCAAGCATCTTTACTGAAAACCTTGGTGTTACTGTAATTGAAGAGTCCAATTCTTATTTTCTCGACTGTAATGCGTAATCTATCATCATTGCTGGAATATCTACACCAGTAACTCTGACGGTATTTTTGTATTCTGTTGTGTTGTTTACTTCATGTACAACAAGGCCTTTTTCTTTACTTTCCATTAGATCTACTCCTACTATCTGGCCATATACGGCATTTTTTGCCTTGATACAAATATCTTCCAATTCTTTTGTCACTTTGCATACTTCGGCTCTTCCGCCAAGTGCCATATTTGTTTTCCATTGTCCATCTCCGGAGTATCGATATATGGCAGCAACCACCTTGTCACCTACCATGATCGCTCTTATGTCTCGGGGCGGCCTTTGTACAAATTCTTCTAAATAATATACTTGATAAATTGGATACATTCTTTCTCTACTTTCCATTATTCCTTCTGCAGAATCGCGGTCCTTTAGCAATGCAATCATTCTTCCCCAGCTACCTACAGTTGGTTTTAGCACCATTGGGTACCCGCTTTTTTCTAGAGCTTCTAGCGCAGCTTCTTCAGAGAAGGCAACTGAGCTAAAGGGTGTTGGTATGTTTTGTTTTTGCAAAAGCATATGTGTAAACAGTTTGTTTCCGGCAAAGATGCTGGTGTTTAAAGAATTTATTACATTTACCCCCTTTCCTTCTAGTGCTGCTGTTGAGTGAAGACTACGATAGTAACTAACACATCTTTGTAACACTGTGTCAAAATCATCTTTTCCTTTATCCAGATCTAAAAATAAATTCTTACAGTCCACCATCTTGACGTCGATATTTTTTTTCTTGCCGGCATCAAAGAGAGCTTTTTCTTCCCACCTGATGGTGTCGTAAAGAATCGATAAACCTGAACTCACTGGCCCCAGTCCTCACCAACAGTTTGTGCTGGTTTCAACTCAAAGCCGGTAGATCCTTTTACGAGTTCAAAGCTTGCACCGCAATCTGGACATGTTATTATTTCTCCTTCCATGGAATCTTTTGGGGGTGCTATGTTTGCGTCACATTCTAAACATTTCATATTATTTTCCTGCTTTTATCTTCACTTGTGTGTCATTAATTATCTTTCTTTCTAATCTGTCATCTAATGGAATTTCAAGCAAGTCTCCCATTCGCAAGTTCTTAAGACCCGCTGCAACAGCTTTGGCATGCTCATCATTTTGTTCTAAACCTAACAGCGACATTAGATATGCCGCCCCATTTTTCCCAGCCAATTCTCCAAATACAATTCTTCTCCTATTTCCTACTATTTTGGGATCAATTGGTTCGTATGCAGCGGGGTTTCTGAGAATTGCTGCCAAATGAGTTCCTGCCTTGTGTTTGTAGGCAGTAGCGCCAACTATTGGCTTGGAATCATATGGTCTGATAGTAGTATATTGTTCGATTAACCTTGAGAGATCCATTAACATATCCAATCTGAAACTGTTTGGAGATTTGTAAAGATATGATAATGCAATTGCAGTCTCTGCTAATGCTGGAATTCCAGTCCTTTCACCAATTCCGTCTATTGTAGTGTGAATTTGATCTGCTCCGGCATCACAACCGGCAAATGCATTTGCTAATGCTAATCCAATATCATTGTGGCAATGTACATCAAGCGGTATTTTTATTTGGTCACGAACTGTTTTTACTAGATTATACATTCCATTTGGGCGCATTATTCCTACCGTATCTGGAATGCTTATTCTATCAACGCCAACTTCTTCAATTGCTTTACACATCTTTATCAAAAATGCAGGCTCTGCTCTGCTGGCATCTTCCATTGTAAATCTCATCTTAAGTCCATGAGATTTTGCATATTCTACGGTTTCAACTGCTCTGCGTAATGCTTCCTCCCTAGTTATTCTTAATTTATCAATTAGATGTATGTCTGACATTCCAAGATATGTTGCCATCCAAGTTGCATCACAATCAAGCGCAATGTCAACATCTTCCTTTAAGGCTCTGACATGTGCTACAATATCTGCTCTTAATCCTTGTTTGATTATTGTTTTTG
>JBOGQR010000072.1:0-7561 GCA_050749225.1 Nitrosopumilaceae archaeon
GCCAAAGGTACGACAGGTGCCAAGGGAACTACAGGAGCCAAAGGTGCAACAGGTACAACAGGAGCTAAAGGTGCAACAGGAGCTAAAGGTACAACTGGTGCCAAAGGTACGACAGGTGCCAAGGGAACAACCGGAGCTAAAGGTACTACAGGAGCTAAAGGTACGACAGGTGCCAAGGGTGCAACAGGTACAACTGGTGCCAAAGGTACGACAGGTGCAACAGGTGCTAAAGGTACAACGGGAACCCCAGGTGCTGCATCTAATACTGGTGCCAAAGGTGCAACAGGAGCTAAAGGTGCAACAGGTCATACAGGAGCTAAAGGTACAACTGGTGCCAAAGGTCACACAGGTGCAACAGGAGCTAAAGGTCATACAGGTTCAACAGGTTCTGTTACTGCACATTCAGGAAGTTCAGGTGTGACAGGTACTATAGCTAAACAATCTTTAGGGCCGACCGCATTTACGGTTAGTGTTAGTGGAGCATTAACAACAGACAAAGCTATATGTAATCTATCAGCACAGGGTACCGCAGCAGGCGCTAACAATGTATTTGTAGTTGCAGCTAAAGTAACTTCAACAGGTCATGTAACTGTCCAACTCCAAAATATAGCAACTACATCGGCAACAACTAATGTAGCCAACGGCATGGCATTAGCATGTGTGACTTTGCCCTAGTCTAAAATATAAAACAAAATCTGTATTAATATAATCCATAAGATAAAAATTGGTTCAAAAAATGTTTTATTATGGAATTTATAATTTCTACAGAGAACATTTACAATAACATCTGGTGGCTATTGGTAGTGTACTGTAAAAGATATGTGTATCAAATACAAAAATCACTTTTTTACTTTTTAGATTTTCATCAGGCATATCTATAGTTCTTAAGATAAAATAATCATTAAATAGAGTCTATATGGCAGGATCTTTGTTGTCTTCTAACAATCGCTCACCAATTTTTCTGGCTGCAGCTACCATAATTATTATAGTATTTGCAATAGGGATATCATCCGTACTGCAGGGACATCCAGACAAACCGTTTTCAAAGATAGTAACTGTGGGACCAATCTGGCCAACTCCAAAGTGGGTATGCACTTCTGATTCAGACTTTTTGGTATACGGCGCAATCAGAGGAATTCATGGAGCCCTCTATTCAATAGACATATCTGGATTGGGTAGTCAGTCACTTTATGTTACCGATGCAGGCAAGATGGAAACCTTTACAGTTGGAGCCCCTGGAAACCAGACAATTACCATAACTGCAGACGGTACCATAACTGGATACCTTACCTTACAAACAGCAAAGGATGCCACTGCAAGCTGCACCTCAAAATAATCACTTTCAACAAGAGAAAAATACTAAAAAAAATGCAAAAATAGAAAAGTAGGCTGTATGACCATTTCCTGTATGAGAATTTATCTTATCATTCCAGTTATCATATTATTAGCCACAAGTTTTGGCAGCTCTTTTGCTTTTACTCCTGCACCGTCTTCAGACCCTTCGCTTCCGCAAATATCTCTTATACTAATTGTCCGCGATTCAAATGGAAATCTTGTCAATTACCTGGAACCATCAGTCATATACATCAGAAACCTTAGCGCAGTTCATGATTTTATCAACTCTTCAAATTACACAACCATAACAAAAGACGGTCAAACAATGAAGGTCTATGTAGATCACAGATGGGAGAGTTTTGATCACAAGGGTCAGTATACGCAATATGCATTGTGGTATCAGAACGATTCTGTTTTGGTACTAAACAACAATGGCTATATCGGCGAGCCAGGAGACACGCTTGATGTCTACTGGAAAATACTAAGTAGATGATCTCTTAGATAGTAAGACGCCTACACCAATGGCAAAAAAGATCACTATTGGGATGAATCTATATGGCACATTTATGGTATCTGAGAAAGTCTCTACAAGCGGTGCCGATATGAGCATGCTCATTATTAAAAACATGACCCACTCTGCATGCAAGTATCCCTTTCTTGATGCATAAAACAATCCTACAGTCAGCGGTAATAGGAATAGCAAGATCATGCCGTCATATCTAAAGGAGGTATAGGCAGCAGTAAAGCCGTCCCAAAACTTGTGAGAATTAAATGATTTTGTCTCTGTAATTGATGTGTGAGTTGCAAAAAGAATTATCACACCTATAATCAAGATTGCTAGATAGGTTATTGCAGAATAGATCTTCTTTTTTCTTGGTATGCTAGATCGATAAATGACAAACAGTGTAAGTGGTATGTAAACTGCAGTTAGGATCTTGGTTAAGACAGACAAGATATATGAAACCGGTGAAAGAGGCCACTTTTTGTATATCAGATACAAGGAAAGAAGATAGAACATTATCCAGAAATTTGGATACGAGACATAGGTTTGATACATCAAAAAGACTCCGCTCTGAAGCACTAAAACTAGAGCTACAATTCCAGCAAACCTCTTCTTTGTAATCTCAGCAGTAATAAAATAGGTTATAATCAATAATGCTATGTTGCTGATAAACAGGACTGCCTTGTAGCTTGCAAAAACTTTCATCGAGATGACCTCGAACAAAACCATTACGTGGTAGCTGGATTCTTGATCGGTGGGTTTGGTAAGATGAAAGTTCTCTAGCCATCCTTGAACCCTTTCATAATAGTCATCATCATAGAATCCGTTGTAAATCTGGTTTACATTAAGTACAATGTAAACTCCAATTATTATGGCAATGACTAGGAATGCTACTTGAGCTGAGACCTCAAAATCAAAGATAAATCTGATTGGTTTTTTTATTATGTCAGGCATTTTATTTTTAAAATATAGTATTGCCAGGCCAAACACAACAATGTTTGCAATCAATAATGGCCAAGCCCAGATTCCAGTCTCGTATGGGTTGGTACCACTGACGTTTTCAAAACCTCCCAATGTTCTTAAAATAAGAGCAGGAAAAATTACTGGAACTAGACTAATGAGAACTATTGCAAGGGTAGTCAAAAACACTGCCCATGATACAAGACTTGATATCCGTCCTGGTTTAGTTGTCTCTTCCATTTTGATCTTTGTCTGAAAGAATGAAAAAAGTTTGTATAAATAAATCATCGTATACGTCAAAACTGCAAAAGACAAATTTTGCAAGACATTTAATGGTGTAATTTAATGTGATACTAAATTTTTCAGTCTCGTGTTGTATCTAAAATTACTGCTTGATCTGTGATTTCTCACCAAGTAAGAAACGATGTGGTTTTTGTTGATCTGGAATTGTAATTTCAGTATCATGACCAATTATGCTATCTGAGATGTGTATTTTAGCCTCAATTTTAGATCCATCCATTATGATAGAGTTTACTATTTCACAATGTATTAGGTTCGAATTATTTCCTATGCTTACATAAGGCCCTATCCGTGCTGCCGGACCTATGTTACAGTTATCACCAATTATGACAGGTCCTGTTATCGTCGAGTCTTTGCTTATTGTTGTATTTTTTCCAATTATGATATTTCCATGAATTTCAGAATCGCTGGAAACAAATTTTTTGCGACTCACAATTGTGTCAAGTATTAGTTGATTTGCATGCAAAATGTCTTCTGGAGTTCCGGTATCTTTCCACCAGCCTGTCACGGTATCATAAGTTATCAAATAACCGTCATCCATTAAAAGTTGTAAAGCATCTGTAATTTCTAGCTCGCCCCTCAAAGAAGGCTTGAGCTTGTCAATGATATCAAATATTGCGGGGCTTAGAAAGTAAACGCCAATTACTGCAAGCTTGGAAGGAGGATTTTTTGGCTTTTCAACTATTTTTTTTATTCTTTTTTGAGCATCAAGTTCGACAACTCCAAATTTTGAAGGATCATCAACTTCACACAAAAGTATCATCGCATCAATATTTTCAGATTCAAACCTTTTCACATATTCTGGCAGACCTTTTCTTAACACGTTATCGCCAAGATAAACTACAAATTTGTCATCTCCCACAAAGTCTTTGCATAGACGTATTGCATGAGATATTCCTTTTGGTTTTTCCTGAAAGATGTAGGTAATTTTTACACCAAACTTTTTACCATCGCCATAAAACTCTTTTACTTTTTCTGGATAGACATCGCCTATTATTATACCAATTTCAGTTATGCCAGCTTCTTTCAAGTCTTCTAATGCATACTGTGACATTGGTTTGTTTGCTATGGGAAGGAGCTGCTTTGGACCAGTATGAGTAAGCGGTCTTAATCTTGTACCGTAACCACCGTGTAGTATTATTCCTTTCAATTTCCCTTTTGTTGTGGTGTTTCTCTCATAATTAAAATGATCTTCACATCAGCTTGCTGTGACAGTATTATAAATCAGATTTCGTATACAAAACAAAATTATCAAAAATGTAAACTGATTTTTTTACCAAGAAAGTGTCCAAGGCTGGGGATGTATGGTTTTCTCATTCACAAGAGGTTCCCACCACTGAGAGTTACTTTGGTACCAGTTTACTGTCTCCCTCATCGCATCATCGAAATTATATTTTGGCTTCCAGCCCGTGGCTTTTTGGATTTTTGTAGCATCTACTGAGTATCGTTTGTCGTGACCAGGTCTGTCTCCTACTTTTTCTATAAGATCAAGTGGTTTTTGCATCAACTTTAGAATATTTTCTACTATGGTTCTGTTTGTTATCTCATTCCATGCAGTAATGTTGTAAACCTCACCCAGTTTGCCCTTTGAAATAACAGATTCTATAGCTTCAACATGGTCTATGACATAGATCCAGCTTCTAATTTGATCACCCTCTCCATACACTGGAACTTTGAGATTTTTTTGTGCTCTTATGATTGTCTTTGGAATAAGTTTTTCAGGAAACTGATATGGCCCAAAATTGTTTGTACATCTTGTTGTGATGCACTTTAGTCCATACGTTCTGTGATAGGATGCAACTAGGTGATCTGCTGCTGCCTTTGTTGCCGAATACGGATTGCTTGGCTTTACCACTGAATCTTCGATGAAGGATTCTTGTCCTTTGGCATCACCATAGACTTCATCAGTGGATACATGGATGAATAATTTATCATAGAGTTTTGCCGCTTCTAAAAGTACGTATGTTCCAACAATGTTTGTGTCTATAAACGGCCTGGGATTTGCTATGCTTCTATCTACATGTGTTTCAGCTGCAAAGTTGACCAGAACATCAGCATCCTGTGCCAATTCATTGATTTTGACAGAGTTTTTTATGTCATCTTTTACAAACGAATAATTTTCATTTTTTTCTATTTCTTTTAAACTGGTAAGATTGGAACCAATTGTTAAATTATCGAAATTTACTATTTTGTCTCTAGGATTATTTTTAATATGATTCCTGATGAAGGCGCTTCCTATGAAACCTGCTCCACCTGTAATCAAGAATTTCATTGTTTACACTTTAATTCCCAAGATAATTACTTTGTAAATTTATGAATATTTTCATATTATTTGTGATGTCTCCAAGCAACTGACTTTCCATATTAAGAAGATCGACTTATATACTCTGTAAATACTTTTGCGCTTTTTTTTATACTTAGATAATTTTTTAGTGAATCTATTTCTGATACAAACAAAGCTAGCTGTTTTTTATCACAAGTTATTGCTTGCCGCAAACCAGACGCAATGTTAACTGGATCTGGTTTGACCACAAAACCTACCTTGTACTGTTTTACAAGAGTCCCCATATCTCCAACATTTGTAACCACAAGAGGTTTGCCACATTGTAAGGCATCAGACAAAACTACAGGTATACTTTCAATTCTGGATGGAATGACTACAAAATCAGATTTTGACATGTGTGAAAAAACCTCATTTCCATCAAGATGATTATTTATAAAAGTGTTAGATTTAATGTCTAGTTCTTCAACCATTTTTTTTATTTTTTCTTCTAGAGGTCCTAAGCCAAAAATATGAAACAAGCTTTTTTCTTTCTCTTCTGGACTCAAAAGTCCTATAGCTTCTATGAGCATGTCGATGCCCTTGTTTTGATGATAACGACCTAGAAACATAAAATTTATCTTTGCTGAATTAAATTTTTCATAGGCTATCGGCCGTGCAGTTGTATCTAAGATTCTGCTGGATGCCAGGAACTCACATTTTTTGTTTGAAATGCGTTCTACATCTTTAACTAATTGTAGACCGTCAGCAAAAAGTTTTTGAGCATTTTTAAGAACACTTTTTAAAACAAATTTTCCAAATGGATAGTTTTGAATTTTCCATATGTCAGAACCAAGTGCCCATACTGAATAAGGAGTCTTACAAAAAATCTTGGCTACAAGTGCAAAAATGCCAGAAGGAACGGCCCATGCCGCAAAACAAAGTTCAATCTCATTTTTTTTAATAAATTTGACAGTAGAATATATGCCTGAAATGACTACATTGACCAATCTTAAAAGATGCATGGGATTTTTTGGGTCAAGTGCGCTTAAACCAAATTCAGAGCCTATCCATGGAAAGAAATGTACCTTGATCCTTTCATCATCATTTTTTGAGCCTTCTTTTGATGGTGTCAAAACAAAGACATCATAATTTTCATTTGATAGCAACAGCGCAAAATCTCTTAGAAATACTCCGCCACTAACTGAATCATTCTTGTAGCTAGGAAAAGAACTGGTTATGATACAGATCTTTTTTTTCATAAATTCAGTTATTTTTTGTAGTAATCGAGAACCTTGGTAACTGCTTTGATGACATCCTGCACATCATTGTCTGTTAGTTTTGCAGAAAAGGGTAAGGAGACAGTTCTGTCAGAAATGTATGCCGCGTTTGGAAAATCGTCATGCTTGAAGCCAAAGTTTTCTTTATAGTAAGGATGTAGATGAAGGGATACAAAGTGAATGCCTATTCCAACATTTTCTCTCTGCAGTGCCTCAATAAATTCATCTCGTGAAATTTTTAGCTTGTCAAGATCTAGTAAAACGGTATAAAGATGTCTTGCGTGTACCATATCCTTTTCTTCTGGCGCTGGTAAAGTTAGTGGCAGTCCTTCAAATGCCTCATTATAAATTTTCCATATTTGTTTTCGTCTCTCAAAATATTTCTCCAGTCTTTCTAGCTGGCGTATGCCCAATGATGCTTGAATATCCATCATGTTATACTTGAAGCCTGGAAATATTACCTGGTAATGTTTGAAGCCTTGATCTGAATATCGTTTCCAAGCATCTCTGCTTAGACCGTGCAAACCATACATTTTGACTTTGTTTGCCCACTCTTCGTTGTTAGTTGTAAGCATGCCGCCTTCGCCTGTAACCAGATTCTTTGTAACGTAAAAACTAAAACACGTCATATCACCGATATTTCCTATCTTTTTTCCTTTGTATTTGGCCTCAATTGCATGAGCCGCATCTTCTATTACTAGCAGATTATTTTTTTGTGCAATTTCCATGATATGATCCATTTTACATGGTCTTCCAGCAAAATGAACAGGAAGGATGGCTTTGGTCTTTGACGTAATTGCCTTTTCTATCAGATGCGGGTTGATGTTCATGGTGTCTTTTTCAACGTCAACAAAAACTGGTTTTGCACCTACATGCAAAATAACATTACTTGTTGCAGCAAAAGTCATTGGAGTTGTGATCACT
>JBOGQR010000073.1:0-7551 GCA_050749225.1 Nitrosopumilaceae archaeon
TGTTAATGCAACCAACACTGTAGAAATAGATATGCAAATACTTCGAAGAAGAGCTAGAGTTGTTCTTGTAGGGCTTTTTGGCGGGGCATTACAGCTAAACTTGGTTACAATGCCAACTAGAGCATACAAGCTAATAGGCTCGTATACTGGTTCCATGACTGACATGATTGAATTAATTTCGCTTGCAAACAGGGGCGTGATCAAACCACTTGTTTCAAATCGATTCAAGCTTAACCAGGCCACAGAAGCGCTGTCAATGCTAAAACAGGGCAAGATTATAGGTCGCGGAATAATAAACCCCTGATCTTTCATTTTTGATTTTTACTTACACAACAGGCAAATTCTATATCAGTTAAGATTAATACTGGACTGGGAAGGAACGTTCTTTGTGGCCCTTGTAGTACAATGGCAGTATAGGGGACTGTGGATCCCCGGACAGGGGTTCGATTCCCCTCAAGGGCCTTTTTTTATTTAATTTCTATACATACTCCATACGTGCTCTACATCCACAGCAAGACACCATCAGAAGCTGTGGAATTAAAATCAAAGGCGATAATAAATGGATTACATTAATACAAAATGCTAGTAAGAACTAATTTGTAGTATTAATCATAGAATCTTATGAAATACACTTACCTCTATTTCGGAATCGGTTCTGTCATAGTAATTATCGGCACTTTTCTAATTTTTCAATCAGAATTAAATAATGCCCATATCGCAATACAAAGTGGGACACTTTCTGGAAATGTTTTTGCATTTGGCGGACCTGCATGTGATCCAAGAGATCCAAGTTGTAATCATCTACTTAGTCCACATTATGCAGTTAAAGTATATGCTGTTGATGGCACTACGATTGTAGGAACAACTTTCTCTGATGCAAATGGACATTATTCCATACAACTTCCAGCAGGAAAATATGTACTTTATACAATAAAACAAACAAATCAAGTTTCAATAATTTCAGGTCAGAATACCGTTTTCGATATATTGTATGATAATGGAAATAGATAATCATCACCAGACGACTTTTGACAGTGAGGAGATCCGACGTCAATTTGACAGAATCGCAAATAATTCTCAGGTACCGATCAAATCCTGCTGAGACTTTTGTTGATAGACGATAAAGTCATGGCAAGATTTGCTTGTTTCAGTTTGTTTATGAATTAGTAAGTCATTGTAGATTTAATGAGATGTAATTGTAAAAAATGTCAATATGTTTGGGATCAAGTTGGTTTTACTGACAAAAATGGAATACCGATTGAATCCAATTATCATTGTCCCAGATGTGGAACTGAAAATGGTGGTGGTGTTTCAGTGAAAGATCGCATAATTGAAATGCATAAGAAAATGGGTCTAAAAGAACCCGTGTTTTATGATTAAAACAACCGACTTTTGACACGAATAAAAACAACCGTCAATTAGACAGTTCCCAAAAAAGAATTGCTTAATACAAACCCGTACTGTACCGATAAATCAAACATTCGTAAACCTATGTTTTAAAATATTCCAAACTTGCTTGATTCCATCTCTTCTTTGATGGCTAGCTTGACTTTCAGATTCTTCTGGGTGATCTTCTCTGTAAGCCAAGTCAAAAATTTCTTCTCAAGACCATTTCCTTTAATTCTCTCAAAATCAGAACCCATCTGGTCTGATAGCCTTCTTACTAGTGATTTGTTGACACAAACCACATAAAAGTGCCAACCAAAGGCAAATTCAGAATCAGTGACAATAAACTCATTTTCCCCATGAACCATCTGCTCAAGATTACTCAGGGTAGAAATTATTGCCTTGCTGGTATTGTCATAATCAATGGCAGATACATTGATGTTTATTCTATCGTCCAATAGTCGTCTATACTTCAATTCCAGATAAAAATCTGACTGATTATTTGTTCTATTCCTCACTTAACAAATATTCTACATCTATGTTAAAGTACGTCCGTAGCAGACTGATGTAGTTTTTTATGGGAACAGGTATTTCATGTCCGCATGCAACTCCAAGATTTTTTGCATTTATCCATATTACCAATGATTGTAGTATGGTAAGAAAGCGATCGTTGCCCGCATCAGGTGAGCCTACTGCTTTGGTATATCTTTCAGCAAACTCCCATGCAACTACAAAATCTATACAATCTGTTCCAAATACGGAAAGAATCTGTTCTTGTAAGCTAGATGCTTTCTTGAAAGGAACCATATTCAAGATGTAAGGAAAATCTACCTTATCTGGTAGAGCACCTGGAAGCGGTCCCCAGATTGTTATTATTCTACATCCTTGTTTTAGATTGGAAAATTTTGGCATCATTTTTTCAATTATGTTTTGATCTGAAAACCAAAAAAGAATTACAGTTGCATCACTGATATCTGATTCTAAAATATCACTACATTGTAAAACTCCGTTTGAAATTTTCTTTTCATCAAACAATTTTTTTGCCAAAGAAATTTTTTCCATATTATTGTCTATTCCCGCCGCCTTTTTTACGCCAAACTCTTCCAAAGCTATTGCTATTCCCTTTCCATTTCCGCATCCAAGATGATAAAACACATCGTCCTTGTCTAGTTGAGCAAATCGAAATATCTCTCTAAATGCATTGTCTGGAAGCTGTACATCCTGACCTGAGATGATTGATTGCGGAAGTGACGCCAGATATTCCTCTATTCTCACAAGTCTCTTGAGATTTTTTACTAAATTTATTCCCTTATTCTCTCAAGTGCCGAAACTGCTTGCCATAACGTGACTCGCACATATGATGGCATGTTAGGATCTTGCGTTATATCGTCAAGTGTGCTAATGGCATTTGAGGCTCTAACAGCAACTGCATGTTCCTGTTTTTTGAGTTCAATAATCAATTCGCTAATGCTTTTTTTGATATTTTTTGGTGTAGAAGGATTTGAAACTATATCTTCAAGCGTAATAATGGCCGTGTTTAATGTTTCTGTGTTTTGAGCTTTGTCGACCATTGTACATCAACGCTATCGTAATTGGGTTGATTTTATAAAGTTTGCACTTAGATCTCTAAGAACACATTTTCAGATTCTATAACTACTTTGTATGAACTCAAATCTTTTATTTTTGCTGGAAATGCGTGAAGCTTGGCCGATTTACAATCAAACTTTGCTCCGTGCCAGCCACATGTTAGTATGGAACCTTCTAGTGTTCCCTCTGAAAGACTTGCGCCAGCATGTGTGCAGGTGTCATCCATGGCATAAAAATTACCGTCTACATTTACTACAAGTATCTCTTTTCCATCTGCAGTGACTTTTTGCATCTTACCTGCTGGAATATCAGCTGCCTTGCCAACAATTATTTTTCCCATGATGACTTTGAATTTTAACTCAATTAATGTTTTTTGTATCTTGGAGAGGCTTCTAAACAAATTTTACAGTGTTTTCTAATTTCCCAAGACCTTCAATTTCCATTTCTATCTTATCTCCATCTTTCAAAAATACCGCGTCTGGTTTGTTTAACATGACACCAGCTGGTGTTCCTGTTGATATGATATCACCTTTCTCCAACGTCATTACCTTGCTTAGCATGGAAACAATGGTGTAAACTCCCAAGAACATATTTGAAGTAGAAGAATTTTGTCTTACGATACCATTTACCTTTGTTACCATTTTCAGATTTTGTGGATTAGGTATCTCGTCTGCAGTGGTTATCCATGGTCCACATGGAGCAAAGGTATCAAATCCTTTTGCGCGAGTAAACTGTTTGTCTCTTGCCTGAATGTCTCTAGCAGAAACATCGTTTAAGATCATGTACCCAAAAATTGCACTCGTGGCTTGTTCCTCCGTTATATTTTTACAATCTTTTCCTATGATTAGCGCCATCTCTATCTCGTAATCAAGCTTTGAGACAAATGATGGACAGATTATTTCTGAAGTAGATCCGTTTAGTGTAGTTCTTGGTTTTATTATTATTGCAGGCTCGTCTGGTGGTATGAGATTTTGTTCCTTGGCATGATCTTTGTAGTTAAATGCAAGACAAATAATCTTGGAAGGATTTGGTATTGGTGCAAGAAACTTTACATCTGAAATATTTTGTGTAAAGTTTAATTTTGGAATTTTAGGTTTTACCTCATCATACCATCCATCAAAAAGAAAGTCTTTGATGTTTTGTGGTATGGGAATTCCTGTTTGAGATGTAATGCCTTCTTTTGTAATTACACTCTTATCATTTACAAAACCATATGTTTCCATATTGTTTGCTAACAACCTTGTAATTTTCATTTTTTTTCACTTGTGAGTATAGATTGCTTGCATCGCAGAATCTTTTCTGCAATAACCAAATCTGACAAATTGAATTTCTGCACCCTCATTTAATTCTAAGTAGTGATTTTCAGTATAAGCTTGTAGTGTTTCAAGACTGTACTCGTTGAATTTTTCATTTACAAAGAGAGTTTTTGGTATCAAAATGTTTAGTTTTGTAGCACTTTTTTGTGGAATCCACTGAATCTTTGGCAATTCTGACCTGAAATCATTGTCAGAATATTCTGCTTCTATTTCTGATCCGCTCTTTGTTATTTTTATATTATATAGTTCGATTAGTCTCACTTGATCTCCTACTTTGAGATTTTTTGCATCAGCCCCAGAGATGTAAAAATTGCCATCAATCTCCACATGTCTTTTTCCCATCTCGCTTCTTTGCGGATGATTGGGAAGTTCAACTTGTGTGAGTGTGTTATTCTTTATTGTGATTTTTACAGGCTCTGTTACCATAAACAGTCTGATGCTAGTTACATCAATTATTTTTCGGTTAAATGATTCTAGTGTGTCAAATGGAGCAAGTGTATCTGACTTTGTAAAGCTTAGTGAAAGGACAAACTTTCTGATTGCCTCTGGAACTATTCCCCTTCGACGCATTGCCTCAAGCGTAGGCAATCTTGGATCGTCATATCCTGATACTTTGCCATCTTGAACCAATGGTTTTAGTATTCTTTTTGAGACTGGCATGCCTTCAAATTCTAGCCTTGAAAATTCAAGCATCACTGGTTTTCTCATTCCGAGCTTGTCCAAAATAGCATGGTAGAGCTCATTTCGAAGCTCGTATTCTTTTGTCCTAAATGCATGAGTTACTCCATCTATGCTGTCTTCTATGGCAACTGCAAAGTCATAGTTTGGCCAGACTCTGTATTTGTCTATAAGCAATGGATGAATTTCATCTATTATCCTAAACATCGCTGGATCCCGCATTACTGTATTCTCAGATTGCATGTCACCACGAAATCTTACAATTGCTTCTCCAGGTTTGTATTTTTCAAACATATCGTGCCATCTTTTGATATTTTGATCATGATCCCCTGCACGGCACTTGCAAGCTTTCATCTCTCGTCGGTTCTTGCTTATTGCCTCCTTGTCGCAGGTGCAAACGTACGCATTGTCTGATTGTATCATCTCCAGTCCTTTTTTGTAGATTAATTCCATGTCATCAGAAGTATTTTTTATTCGATCGTATTTTATCCCAAGCCAATCAAGTCCAACTTTTATTGCTGCATAATATTCAAGTCTCTCGTTTTCGGGATTTGTATCATCAAATCGTAGTATCAGTTTTCCTCCGTACATCCTTGCATATTCTTCATCAATGATAGCAGCTTTTGCATGACCAATATGCGGATAGCCATTTGGTTCTGGAGGAAATCTTGTTACTACTTTTCCCTGCTCTGCCCCTTCAAGTGGTGGTAATCCAACCCTTTCCTGTTTTGGTTTTACAACTAGTAATTCTGGAAAGGTGTTTTCAAGCTCAGACTTTTGTTTATCTGACGAAAGCTTGTTGACATCTGAAACAATCTCTGAAATTAATGGTATTATCTCTTTTGCCTTGCTTCTCAGGTCTGGTCTTGAACCAAGTATTTTTGATATTACTGCATCGTTACGAGTTTTTCCCTCATGTTCAAAGGCATTTTGTAAAGCTATTCCCCTGATGGCCTTCTTGACATCATCTTCCAATTACTGACTCCTCTCTACTACAAAATCTAAAAGCGATAAGAGTTCATTTTTTGCTGAACCTTTGTAACTTGATAATGATTTTTTTGCTGCATTCGAATATTGCATGGCTTTTTTCCTCACTGCGTTTTCTATTCCCATAGACGAAATTATTTTCACTGCATTTTCCAATTCTTTTTTTGATATGGTACAATTTCCAAATGCATTTAGAATTATTTTCTTTTTCTGTCCGCTTGCTTTGTTTATTGCAAGAAGTATAGGTAGTGATTTTTTACCTTCGCGCAAATCGTTTCCAACGGGTTTTTTTGTAATTTTTGAATCACCAATTATGCCAATTAGATCATCAACTATTTGAAATGCAACGCCTAGATTTATTCCGAAAGAAGAAAGATTTGCAACATCTTTGCTTTTTGTATTTGCACTAATTGCTCCCATGGCACATGCAGCAGCAAAAAGGGCTGATGTCTTTTTTTCTATCATTTCAATGTATTGCATTTCTGTAGGGATTTTTTTTGATTGAGTCATCATTATGTCAAGTGCTTGACCTTCGCATACTTCACTACATGCCTTGGCAAGATTAGAAACTAGTCTAAGACGCACATCTTTTGACATTTTGGGATCATGCGAAATGGTTTCAAATGCTTTAGAGAACAAGACATCTCCAGCCAAGATACCAACTGGTATTCCAAACTTAGTGTGTGTTGTGGGCACACCATGTCGCATCTCATCATTGTCCATTATGTCATCGTGGATTAACGTGAAATTGTGGACCATTTCTATTGCTGCAGCTGCAGGCAATGCTTGTTTTAGAGTGCCACCAAGAATTTCACAGCTCTTTATGACCATGTATGGCCGCAGTCTTTTTCCTCCGTGTTCTATGAGATATGATGCTGCCTCGTAGATTTCCTTTGGATTTCCATGAAGACTAGAGAGAAGAAATGAATTTACTTTTTTTGCATTTTTTGATATGGAACTAAATGACATTATCTTTTGAGCTCCCATTTGTTGTCAGGAAAATGATGCTTAAGTGGTTTTTCAAGGATTTGTTTAACATCATTTCTAACCCACTTGTTCAAAATTGAACTGTGCTGTGGAAGAATATCTTTTTTGGATTCTGATAAAAAATACAATGCAACAATCATCCACGGGCAATAGATCTGCGGAGATTTTTTAATGTCATTTAGAATCTCATCTAGTGTTACCCATTTTATATCACTGATTTCTTCTTTTACCAGTTTTATTTTTGCATGATCGTCAACTATGCCAATCAGAGTTCCGCATACTTCATTTTCAGAACCCACATCCTTGTATGGTACATGATACTCAAACTTGAACAAGTAATCAAGCTTACAAGATATGCCCAACTCCTCTGGCAGTCTTCTTTCTGCAGACGAAACGTATGTTTCTGATTGTCTTGGGTGACTTGCTACTGTCCCATCCCAATCACCTGGCCACAGCATCTTGTCCATACTACGTTGTGTTAAAAGCAACTTTCCTTCCCTGTTGAACAAAAGAATTGTAAAAGCACGGTGCAACTTGCCATTTGGTAAATGACACTTTACCTTTTCCTCAGTTCCTATCGGCTTATCATTGCTGTCTACTAGAATCAAAT
>JBOGQR010000074.1:0-7535 GCA_050749225.1 Nitrosopumilaceae archaeon
GAAGAATTTTACAATGAAAACAAACCCTTGATTGAAGAGCTTGTAAAAAAGAATGGAAAACCTGTGTTAATAGAAATGTGGAAAGAAAGATTTTTCTATTTTGTGTTAAAATGGGAATTTAATTACATAGACAGTATGGGTAAGGCATCTGCGCTATCTACAGATCAAATAGATGTTGAAAACGGTAAACGCTATAACATTGAGTTTATAGACGAAAACAACAAGCCACTAAATCCAATCATACTGCACAATTCTCCAAGTGGGGCTATTGAAAGAGTAATCTATGCATTACTTGAAAAAGCAGCAAAAGACACTACAGAAGGACGAAAACCACAATTTCCCTTGTGGCTTGCACCAACACAAGTTAGACTCATCCCTGTAAAACCTGAATTTCTTGACTATTGCGAAAAACTAGCAGAAAAAATATCAACAAATGATATTCGGATTGATATTGATGACAGAAACGAAAGCGTTGGAAAAAGTATACGTGACGCAGAAACAGAATGGATAAGATACATAATAGTTATTGGTGAAAAAGAAGTAAATGCTGAGAAAATAGGCATAAGGGATAGGAAATCTGGTGAAGCAAAGATTCTCTCAATTGAGGAATTAATAAAAGCAATAAAAGAAGAAACTCTAGGAAAGCCGTTTATGAGATTAAATATGAACAAGCATCTTTCAAAGCGACCACAAATTATGGTCTAAATATTAAAAATAAATCCAAAAAATGAGACTCTGATTCACATGGATTAAACGGTTGAAAGAATCAGGGAATTTTCTCATGCCTGTATCTGTTCTTGATGTATCTAGTATGAAATTGACCATAGGATGATTCAGATTTCATCAAGTCATCATAGATTTTTTTAGGTACGCCAAAATATTGATAGATTCCACCATGATCAAATTCTATTTCTAATATTCGCATCGATTCATCATAACCAACTGATCTTAGATTGTTGGATTTGATTCGAATTCTTTCCATGTTTACTCAAATGTTTAGAACAATCAGCATATTTTGCTTTATTGAAATTTTTCAAGCTAATCAGGATGCATCTAAATCTCTTGGAGTGATCTCAAGAGCTTTGTTAAACGCCTCTATTGCTTCATCATATCTTCCCAAGCTGCGCAGTGCAGCACCTTTTTTGTTCCAAATGTCAGGATTATCTGGATTATACGCTAGTATTTTATCAAAACAATCAAGAGATTCTTCATATTTTCCATCCTCCAAAAAACTAATTCCTTTTTTCATAATCTCTCGTGCATCTGAATCCATGTTTAGTATTGGTGAATGTTGTTTATCATGTTTTTTAATGCGAGATATTCATTGCTATTACTTCAGACATTAGCTTTGCAGCCAATGAAGCTGTTGCACCATTATCGTATGGTGGACAAAGCTCAACTATATCCATACACGATATCTTTTTTTCTTCCAGTGAATATATCATATCAAAAAGCTCTCGTGAGGTAATCCCCAGCGCTTCTGGATTTCCGACACCTGGAGCAAACGCAGGATCTAAAACATCCAAATCAACACTGAGATAAATTTTATCAAATGTGGAAACTGCATCTTTTACTAGCTTTGCGCCTTTTCCATCGCGAATGTCTTTATCCGTTATGGTTCTAACTTTGTGTTCTTCTTTGAATGCAAGTTCTTCTTTTACAAATGATCTTGCGCCAACATGAATGATGTTTTCAGCTCCGCGTTTTTCAATTACTCTTCTAAGATATGCAGCATGACTAAGTTTGATATCTGCATATTCATCACGTAAATCATAGTGTGCATCAAAAACAATATAGCCAGTTTCTTTTGGAAAACTCATGTATGTTCCATAGGTGATTAGGTGTTCTCCGCCTAGGATGATCAACTGTTTTTCTCTTTTAGCGAGTTCGGCAGTTATCTTTCCTACCATATCTAATACTTCGGTTGCAACAACGGTGTGTCTTGTATTTCCAAGGTCTTCTATATTCACACTTTCCAAATCCACATTAAATCTTGTAGAAAATATCTCGATATTATTTAGTGCAAGTCTTATTGCATCTGGTCCAAACCTGGTTCCTGGTCTAAAAGAATGCGTGGAATCAAATGGAATCCCGTATACTATTGCAGAGATTTCGCCTCCTTCGTTTGGGCTAGTTATCAGTGGATTTCTATTCATGTAAAGATCAAGGTAGCTCATTTTACTAGATGGGCTGTTGATACAACATCATATAATAGTATACCACAAATATTTTTTGAAATTTATGCCTGAATAAATGGTCTGAAAAATTATTTTAAAATTAACATCAAGACAGGTTAGATTAGTTGGCAATGGCGTTGCCTAGCATACTACATTTTGGATGTATTTGGATTTCTCCAACTCTCCTACAATGTGAGCATTTGAATTGAACACATTCTTTACAGTCGGGACAAGATTGTAATTCTTGCAATGTTTCTCCACATGACCTACATGAATCTTTTCGCATATTTATAAAAATTACATGATCCTCTTATAAATTGTATGAATATTAGAATAACCTATTTGCACTCGTTTGTCTAAAACAATACACTAGTTCCAGAAGAACTGATCCAAACCTGTCTGTTTTGGTGCACCAATAAGGGTGGCAAAGTCAAGGTCCATCGATGAGAGTATTTGATCAAAAGTACTTTCCATAAATTCCATGTATTTGGCAGAATCAATTTCGTCTGGTCTTGCCAGTTCAACTGGTTTGACTCCCGGCTTGTTGATTATTTTTACATATGATATGATGTCTCCTTTTTTTATTTCTCTAATTTGTTCTAAGAGCTTGGCCGCACGTATATGTTGGGGAACAGTCTTTACATATTCTGATGGGGCTTTGCTTATCATTACATTAAATGCAAGTTCGACAAGCGGGATTTGTTTTGCTTTTAATTTTTTTGCATAACCGGCTATCATGTCACTAATTTTTTCCTTTGATTCAGTAAACTCTTGAGTTGTTTTTACCTTGGATAAAATTTCTAAAATTTCATAAAATAAAGTTCTGATAAATGGCGGGGTGTGTGATTTCTTTCCAGTAAGGCCTTTGACATCCACTTTGCCATCTTTTTGTACTCCAAGATAGTTTTTCTTTCTTGTACTTAATACGACATATCTGTATTCTTTATCAAGATCTAAATCAACTCCAAACTGTTCTTTTGCCCAGTTCACCACTGTTTGAATTTGTTCTTTTGTAGGACCTTTTAGAAATAATGAATCTGTGTCACCGTATAATACCTCGATGCCAACTGATTTGCATTTTTCAATTGTTTCCAAAATAGTGTATCTGCCAACCGCAGTAGTTGCCTCTGCTACAGGCAGACAATAAAGAGGAAATATTTCTGCGCCCATTACACCATAGCTTGCATTGAGTATGACTTTGAGTGCTTGGCTTACGACCGTATACAATTGTTTTTGATTTTCATCAAGTGAAGGATTTTTTGCAAGGTTTTTGTAGTAGTTTACACGCAAATCACGCAGAGATCCAATCAAAACTGCAGTAAGGCCATTTTTACGCATACACACCCAGTGATTTGTACCAGGGATGGTATTTTTTTTACATTCATCATGAATACATCTTACTGTCTCATAGGACAAATTTCGTACCTTGATTATACTAGGATACAGGCTTGCAAAGTCCATTACAGATACATCAAAATGAATCCCAGCAGTTGGCTCTACAACTAATCCTCCACGATATTTCTTGTCTTTGATGATTGCTTCTGTAGATGCAGATGGTGATTTTTGATCAAGCTCCTGTCTTTGCGGAATCAAAAAATTATGTTTTCTGTGTTCAAAATAAAACAAACTACGAATCCATTGTGATACCCCCATTCTAGAAATATCATCAATAGGCATTCTTGCAATTCTTGTTATGACAACTAGCAAATCCATCAGCAAATCATTGTTAAAGCTTGTCAGATTCTGTGTTAGCTTGGCATCATTGTAACAATAATTTGCAAGTTCATATAGTGAAAGATCATCAAGTTCTCCGTCATAATCTATTTTTGATTCGCCAAGCAATCCTTCTGAAACACTATTTAGCGAAAAATCATTGTACTTGTGACTAAATGCATAAATCTGAAATGAACGGTTTGAAAAAGTCCTGTATAAATCAATATGCACTCCGTGTTTTAATGTAGCAGAATCTCGCATCATGATTAGCGGAATTTCCTTAGAATCTATTCCTAGTCTTTCTGCTCTATTGTAAATATATGGCATATCGAAATCATCACCGTTATAGGTAATCACAAACGGATAGTCAGTTAAAATCTTGAAAGTATCTAGTATCATTTCTTTTTCTTTATCTTCATCATAAAATGAAACTTTGATGTCAGACTCTAGTTCACTTTTTCCAGCCAGTTTGTCTTTTTTTTGCAATACAAAGACTTGCTTTAGGCCATCGCTTCCAGAAAACCCAACGGCTGTAATTCTCTTATCAGCTATTTTTGCATCTGGAATTCTTCCTATCTCTGACTCTACTTCTATATCGAAACTCACTCTTCTAATTTTTGGGATTGGTTGATTTAGTAAATTTGCCCAATCTGATATGTGGTTTTGGAACTCTTTAGAATCAATAATCCCCATATTTGTGACCTTGTCATACAATAACCCTTTTAGTGCAAGCTGAACCTCATCTGGAATTTTATAGCTATATTCTTCTAACTTGCTATTTGTAATGGTATAGTATTTTCCAACAATTAAAGAATAATCATACAGATAATTTTCATAATATTTTATGTCAGACTCCCATGTTTCAATTATATTTCTAATGCTCTTGTCTGTCTGAGTACCACCTATGGCAAGTGGGTCTGCAACTATGATTTTTGTTACATTAATTGGTCTGTCTTTTAGAAGATCAATTTTTTCAGTTTTTCTTAATTCTATGACATCTTTTCTGTCTGATAAAAATTTCAGATCTTCAGGATCTAATTTAGAATAACAATATGGCTTGTGGCCAGTATTATCAGTCCACAAAAGAACTTTTTTAGAATTTGGTTCATAGAATTTGAGAACTACGGATCTTTTTTGACTGTCATATGTAGCAGACACAAGTAATGCCGGTGGCATTGTTGTTGTTACTTCATCTACTGCACCAATGATGTTTTGTTGCATATGGCACCCTAATTTGTTGGGATAAGGTTCATAGCTGAATCCTCAAGCAAAATGTTTATCCAATACTGGATTTTTTTCTTATCTAAAATATCTACATGAATTCCAGCTTCTTTTAAAAGATTAAAATCAGTTTCCGGATATGACCCAAGACAAACAATTCGTCTGATTCCAATTGTAATTGCCATTTTGCTACATTCAAGACAAGTTACAAAAGTAGTGTAAAGTGTAGTATCTTTTGTACCAGAACCAACCCCTAGTATGGCGCAGTTCATTATGGCATTTGCCTCTGCGTGATTACAAATACATCTGTCAAGACCTTCTCCTGACTGTATCTTTCCCTCACTACGTAAGATACACCGTTTACAGCCTCCTTCATAACAATTTGTCACACCGGGAGGAGTTCCATTATACCCTGTAGCTATCTGCCTGTGATCACGTACTATTACAGCACCTACCTGTCTTGTTATGCAGTTTGAACGAAGCTTTGCTAGTTCTGCCTGTAGCATAAAATATTCATCCCAAGTAGGGCGCTCAAAGGGCTTGTTCATATTTATTTCATGTTTTAACTAGTACATTATTGTTTAGCTTCTTTGAATTTGATAATCTTTCCCAGTGTTATAGTATCCAAGTTTGATCTAATTTTACCTTCTTTAATTTTGGAAAACCACTCTTTTACTTTTGCAAACTTGTTTTTTTCACCGATTATGTTTGATGCCAAAACAGGGTTACTTGCCCACCATGAAATTGCAGATTGTATCACATATTGTAAATCAACATCTGTAATAATTGGCCAGTGTTTACTGACCATGGTTTCAAGAGGCAGATCCTGAAGCCCCAATCTTTTCTTTATCATGTATAAAATTTCTGTAAATCTTGATGGCTCTTCCAACGCAGATATTGAAATTCGAATCTCAACTCCATCCTGAATGCTTTTGTCATTATCTACAAAAGTTATCTTTACAGAACCTTTTTTTCCTGCAATGATGAAATACTCACTTTCATTTTCAACTTTGCCACCAATTTCTGTAATTATATCCAACATTGTATGAAGACGTTCTTTTTCCAAATTTTCAATTGTTATTGGTGTCACCGAAGTTTTGTCAAGTAAAGATGTAATAGTATCAGTAGATTTTATCAAATCAATCTTGACGCATCCAAGTATGGTTTTTACAATTTCATAATCATCATTTTCAAAAATTAATATATCTGGAATTTTTTTATTTGTAGTTCCTAATCTTCGCAAAATATTGAAAACTTCATCAGGAATGTTGGTTAACTGCATATTTTCAATAAATCCATGTTCGCTTGTACTGTCTGTTTTCCAGTATGCAGTGGTAGGTTCAGTAATTGTAGCCATGATGTTATATGCACCACGTTTTTCCATTGGGGCAAGTACCGGCAAATCATTGTTCAAATAAGCACGAAAATAACTTGTCCCTTCAAAACTGGAATGTTTTAAAATGTTTCCAAGATTTACCTTGGCAACAAACTTTTCATTTTTTTGCTTGACTTTGATCATGTCCCACGTCCTTGATTTGGGGTTGAACTCTTCCCATGATTCTGGTCTTGGAAGCTCAAACTCTTCAAGTGCCCCCAATCTTCTTGAATCAGGCTTGTATAATTTTGTCAAAACCTTTACGTGATCATCTAAGGTATGCATGGTAACGCTGATTCCCCATAATGAATCAAGAAACTCTTTTCGTTTTGATGCATCCACAACACACGTCCATCGTCGGTCTATTAATCGCGGTCTTATTTCTAATCTATTTAGAATTTTATCCAGTCTTGATTGCTGTGTAAAATGTAATGGGCTGATTTTTGTAAATGTGTTTTTGTAAGTTTCACAAAGATTTGTTTTTCCTCGCTGAAAGCAAAGATCACAAAATTCAAGAGGTTCCAAATTTAGATACCTCAACAAGTTTCATAATAAACGCACATTATTTAGCTAATTTCAATATTGTGAGAGTCGGATCATATCTGTAAATATCTTTATGATCGTTATAACCTCATACTCATATACGTATGATACTGTAAAGATGAAATTGAAAGAAACTTTTTACTTGTCCAAAGGAAGATGAAGTTAATTGGATTCACAATATTTCCAACACAAATTAATCAAGCCTGAATCAATAGAATACCGAGAATATCAAATAAATCTTGCAAATCAGGCAATTAAAGAAAATTGTCTAGTAGTTCTTCCTACAGGGTTGGGCAAAACTACAGTAGCACTACAGGTTATTGCCGAGTTTTTATCAAGAAGAACAGGAGGAGTGTTGTTTCTTGCCCCAACCAGAGTTTTGGCACATCAGCATTACGAATTTCTAAAAAAAACCCTTCTCATAGAAGATGTTGCACTAATAACAGGAGAAGATCCTGTAGCAAAAAGAAAAAAACTATGGATAAACAGTGTAATCTGTGCTACAC
>JBOGQR010000075.1:0-7431 GCA_050749225.1 Nitrosopumilaceae archaeon
CGTAATAGTACTGTTGCCAAACTTGTCTAATCAATCAACTAATAATTCTGACCAATCACAAATCTCTCCACTTGATCTTGATTTTTCATATGAGGAAGCAAATTCGAATTTGCTAACAAGTTTACAGTCTCATCAAATTAACATGTCAAGACCATTACAGTTTTTCAGTCAAACTAACATCAATCAATATTGTAACTTTTTCTCAGATGCAAAAAAACAGGCACTTGTAAAATTCTGTACATCAACTGAACTTCGAGATAAAGATGGAAACTTCCTTGGAAATATTAACATGGTGGGTTCAACTAGGGCACCAGGTTTGGTTATAGCTGCCATACAGACAGACCCAGTGATGAGTAATCTAAATGATGTAAAAACCGTTTTTGGTGCTGTAATAAATGAGACAACATGTGATTGTTGGGATAAAGAAAAACCACGAGGATATGCTACAATTTCTGACATGATTGACGCTTTTCGTGATTTCCATATTGCTAGCAAGAAACCTAATAGTACATCACAATCTGTTCCACTAGGTTCTGAACATTTTGAATTGGAGCTTACAACTAATCAAAGTGGATATGTGTGGAAATTGCTTGTTGCTAGATGATATTGTCTAGAGCTTTGCTATATTTCTTGGTTCATTAAGGTTGACGTACTCATTTAATCTACAGTAGCCATTGGTGTTTGTAATGTTTGAATATTTGGGATTAATATTACTTGGATTTGCTGCAGGAATTATTGGTTCAATGATTGGGCTAGGAGGAGGATTTGTCATTGTACCTGTTTTGACATTTTTTGGATTTTCACCTCAACTTGCAGCAAGCGATAGTCTTTTTGCCGCATTTAGTAATGCAGTTGCATCTACAGCTTCCTATGCAAAACAAAAACGCATAGAATATTCACTAGGTTTGAAGCTTGGATTACTTTCAATACCTGGTACAATACTTGGTGCATACATTTCGGATGGAATAACTCCGTCGTCATTTAAGATATTGTTTGGCATCGTACTTTTAGCATCAAGCATATACATTTTTTTAAAACGAAAAATGGAATCAAAGGAACACAATCTTTCAAAACAAATAATGGTCTTGGCAGTTGGTGCAAGTTTTTTTGCTGGAATAATTTCAAGTCTTTTTGGTATAGGAGGGGGTGTAGTGTTTGTTCCTTTAATGGTAATAGCAATAGGTCTTTCAATGAAAATGGCAGCTCCTACTTCACAGTTTATTTTGTTGTTTGCATCGGGTTCTGGCATGATTGCACACGCACTTTTAGGTCATCCTGATTTTTACCAAGCACTTTTTCTCTCAATAGGTGCATTTGCAGGAGGACTAGTTGGTAGCAGACTTTCACTGCAGATAGAAGAAAAAAAACTAAGAATTCTTGTTACGGTGGTACTTGTAATTACAGCTATCAAGCTTTTTGCTGATTCTCTTGGGGGTCCTTTTTGATTTGATACAAATTACGTCTTGATACAACCACAAGTTCACCATTATCTTTAGAGCCTTCGAAATCTACTGCTAAAAGTCCATAATTTTCGTTAAGGTCAGTTTTCTCAGATATTTTAAATTTGATCTTTAGATTTTCGTTGGTGTAAAGAGGTTTTAGAAATCTAGCGTGTCTGTTTTTCCATTCTGGTTCGCCATCCATGCCGTAAAAAATCAGCAGATTCCCATACATTTCTTTTAGTCTTGTAAATTCTCCTTCCATCCTTCCTAGAATAGCTCGATCAGAAATCATTGTACTAGTTTCTTTTTTCATGTTTTCATTATTTTCATATATTATGTTTTTTATCTTGGAAAAGGCAAGATAACTTTCAAGTTCAGGCAATGTTATTTTACATTCTGAAAAAAATTCGTCACCTACTTTGAGATCAGAAAACTTCTTCATCAGGATCTTGTTTCGTCAGGACAATAAATTACTTCAGAGCTCTGGGTCGCCTTTCCAGAACTGAAATATTTTATTGCATTAAAAATTTTTTCATTGTTTGGCTCTGTTCCATCTATACTTCCAGGCAAAACTAGGAATGCTCTTAGATTTGATTTGAGGACATCACTTAGCTCCTGGTTGACAGTTGTAGCAAATGGTCGCAGAGCTCCTCGAAAGACTTCAACTCTTGCTCTGTCTGCGCCAGATACTTTTGGGCCTGATGGCAAGTCAGGACCTATGATTATTATGGTGCCTGATTTTCCCTTGAAAAGTGGTGGGTTTTTGGAGCCATCGGGTACAAAAATACTGAGAGCTTCCTGTCCAACTATGGCTGGAGTGTTTATGAATTTGTCAACCAATCCGTCCCATTGTGATCTGGTAATTTCTGTCAGTTTTGTAAAAGAAGGAACCTTGCCTGTTACATGAACTATAGTTGAAATCGTCCCTATTTTTTCTGAAGCAGTTTTGAAAAATCTTTTCACTTGTTCTTGATTTGACAAGTCAATTGGATGTGAATGAAATTTAGATAGTTGTTCCTGCGCTTGTTGCGGGCTATTTTTTGATAGGAGGATAACTACCTTGCCACCATTTTTTTCAATATTTTGGGCAAGAAATTCTAGGCGTGATATGTCAGAGCTCTCTGTAATGTCTGCGGTAAACACGACAACCTTGCCATTAAAGTCAACTTGTGATTCAGGAATAGACGATGAAATGTGTGGCTTGACTGGGTAAAATACTCTGTCTCCTGGTATGACTTTGCCATTGAGAATTCTTGATATTTCCTCATCACAAAGAGACAATACTGTTTCTGCTACTTGGGACTGGGACAAAAATTGCTCATCAGCTATCATTTTGCTTGTATTGTTTTGAATTTTTTCGGCAATCTGTTGAATCTTTGCAAGCAAGGAAGAAATTGTTTTGTCAAGTTTTTCTATCTCTGATTCTGATGTTATGTTTTTTAATTTTGCTAATTTTGCAGTTGCATTTTTAATTCCATCTTTTACTGTATGTTCTTCCTCTCCCATCAAAGGCAGTATGTCGTTGTTGACTTGTTCTACTTCCAGTGGAGTCAAGCTCTCAAAGCCACTGACTCTCATAAATTCAGCAGCAGCTTTTGGATATACAGTTTTGTAAATTCTATCAGAGTGTACTGGTCCTGGATTTGTTGCTATGGAAATAATTCCTCTCTCAGTTAGTTCCCATGACATTGCCTCTGCTAGTCTATTTTTTGCTCCCTGTGAAGCAGTGTATGGACTTCTAAACCTGTATGGTCTTTGTTCTAGGGGACGCTCTTCTGTAAAAAATGTTGAAATTGTAATAATTTTGCAACCTGCCTTCATTGCTTTTAATGCCTGAACTGATGTCCAAAAAGTTCCTGTAAGATGAATGGCAACCGTGCTTTTAAATTCTGTAATTGGCGCATTTGCAAAACATGTTACTGGCCCAGAAACTCCTGCATTGTTAACTAGAATATCCACATTTCCAGATAATTTTAGCTCATCAAACATGTGTGATACACCCTCTTCATCGCTGACATCAACTCCGGCAAAAATTTTCACAAATGCGTTACTCTTTACTTTGTCAATAATCTCTTTCAGACTTTTTGCAGTTTCCTCAAGAGGTTCTTTTCTTCTTCCAAGTATGACTATACTTGCACCATTTTCAGCAAATTTTACTGCTATGGCCTTTCCAATTCCAGTGCCGCTACCAGTGATAACTGCAACTTTTCCTTGAAATTTTAGCATTAACAGAAGTTGGCTATATTTTTCTATTATTTATTCCGATTGCTCTGTTTTGTGCCAATGTGTCATTCTAAGACAGTATTTGCCAGTATGACAGATTCTGACTCGCAAATAAGATTCTAGGGTATATTTTCAGTAAATTCTTTAGGTCTTTGGAGAAGAGGATGATATTTGTGTTTTACGCAGAAGTCATTACTGAATTTTAAATTCAAGTTTTTGTTTTTATTATATGACAGAGTGATGTCTTTTCCAATTCATAGATATGGCTTTCCTAAAATCATGTTTGCTATTCTGGCAACTAGTCTGTTGATGTCTGGAATGGCACAACAATTTGTAGTAGCACAAACTACACAAACTGCAAAACAATCCATATGTAATTGCGTGATATTCAGGCTTGATGATGCTCAGGATTATTGGATACATTCTGTTCAGATTCAGATCATGAATCTCTTCATATCAAAAGATCAGAGTCTCTCAGTGGGCATCATAATGAATAAGACTGGCAGTGACCAACTCATATTACAAGAAATTAGGGAAGGGCAAAAAAAAGGACTCTTTGAGCTAGACATACATGGCTTGAACCATGTAGATTACACAACACTAAGCGAACTAGAACAAAAGAAAACACTTGACTTGGCTAACAACAAAATGCAAACCTTGTTTGATGTCAGATCCAACGTCTTCATTCCTCCCTATGACAGATTCAATAATTCTACATTATTAGCTATGACGGATTCTGGAATTAGAATACTTAGTGCATCAACAAGTCCTCCAAATGATAATCGCTTCATCTGGAATCCGACTATTTCTTACGAACCATATTCCATATATCAATTCCCTGAGACGGTAGGTTTTATGTATGAGGATAAGAACGGTATCTGGCAAAAGGTATCAAACTCGGATATTCTTAGTTCTGTTGATGAAAGTATTGCAGAAAAAGGATATGCTGTAGTCTTATTGCATCCGCAGAATTTTGCCAAGATGGAAAATGGTCAATTTGTGGACATTATAGATGAGAACCAGATAAACAACCTTTCAAGCTTAATTGATTCCATTCGGGCCAAGAATATACGTATAACAACATTTGAAAACATAGTGGGTTCAACTCCACCATCTAATAATGGACAGTTGACAGCTAATTTTGTCAATGAAAGAAACGAGATTCTTAAACAACAAAAAACCAAAATTCATGATATGATTCATGAATGTCATTTGGAGATGAAGAACACCTTATCAGGCCACAAGCAAATTGCTCATGATTGCAAAGAAAAAATAAAGAAACTCAGAGAGGACTACAAGGGTCTGCAAGAGCAACTAAAATTAGAATCCAAGTAAATGTGTGTCATTCATAATTTTTGAACAATATTTATTTGAGGGTGAAATTTACCTTGACGCATGCACGATTCTGAGCAAGACACTTTTGTACAAAAAAACAAAAATGAAGAGTTCTGCGATCTTTTAGATAAAATAGGAGTACAAGCAGAGACAAAAGAAATTGGTACTGAAGAAGTAGAATATGGCGATTATTATAGTGGAAGTTTTACACACTCTCCAATTATGACTACAAATCACGGTTGCGTTAAGATAAAAAATTCCAACATTGATGTTGTGCAGGTAATTCAAAAAGGTTAGTGGATTTGATGCAAAACATAATTCCTTTGCCGTGGGGCGCACAAGATCGTTTTCAGGCTCACTTTATAGTTAAAGCACATGTAAACCAAAGCGATGATATGTTTCTTGCTGAATCAAAACCAAAAACGCAGGGTAATTTTGGTGCAAAAAAAGTGATAGGTGTAGAATGGGTTGGAGGAAGATTATCTGATATTCTAAATGCTGATACTGAACTTGTTGGTATGATTACAAAATTATCTTATCATGATGCCTTCATTTGGGTAGACCCAACAAAAAATGGTATTAGAATTCATGGCAAGTGGAAAAGCAACCACGAGCTTGGAGTTTCAAAAGAACAGTTTGCAGTTTACGACAGAATTGCATCACACATTAAAAACAATCTGCATTAGGCTCTCCACCAATCTAAAGCTAGACAATCTACTTTCTTCTCTCCTCTTGGAATTGCCAAGATGAATTGTTTCTTTACTGTTGTTGCCAGTCTTCCTGCCAAAACTACACTTGTAGCAGAGACGGTGTCACCAGTATTGTACACTTGAACTAGATATGGGGCATGATCAATTCCTGGACCTTTTTGATACACTGCAAAATCGCATCCAAATTTAATTCCGGGATTTACAATGTAGCCCTTATCTCTGAAATCTTTGTAGACTAGATATTTTTTGTCAAAATTGTGGTATTCGCCTCTACAAATTTCAAGTAGATTATTTTCGGTTAGAAGTTTTTTTGCTTTGAATACCTTTATCTTTGATTTTTGAACTAGGTATAATCCTTCTATAAGATCTAAAATTAATGGTACCGTTATTTCATCTGGTTTTGGTTTGGCAATACCAACAGGCTTTCCATAATATCCATTCATAAATAGAGTACGCGAATCCTGAATGTTCCAGATTACTATTCTGTTTTCTATTAATTCTCCCTTCAAGTTAGGTTTTTGTCACATAAATGCTAGTATTAATCTTATAGAGAATAGATTCTACATACATCTCATTGATACTGTAATTCTATATTGAATACTTTTATCATTTCTAAATTAAATCAGAAGTGATGGAGTTGATGAAAGTAACAATGCCAGATGAATCTTGTAGAGGTTGTGGAGGCTTATTGATAAAATACTCTGTATGTGCAGGATGTAGGGGAACAATCCAAAAAATGTGTAACAATTGTACATCCAAGACAGAGCAGCAAATCCATGATCACTGCTTTAATAGAATGGAATTAATTCACTAGAGAAAATATACTAAATCATAATCTATGAATCTCTATGGTGTAATTGTAAAAACCATGGATAACTCTTAGATAACAAATATCAAAAACATCATCATGCATGAAACCTGTGAAATGCAACATGCTCATCAAATGGCTACTGCTCATATCATACTAAGATGTAAACCAGGTTTTGAAAAACGAGTTATTGAAATACTTGAGAAAATAGAAGGTGTAAAGAATATTCATAGAACTGTTGGTGAATTCGATATGCTAGCTAAAGTAGAAGCAGCGGATCATGAATCTTTAAGGAAAATAATTCGTTGGAAGATCTTCAAAAGTGATTACATTGAATCTATTACTACATTGATGTGTATAAGAAAGTCATTATGTGTGGTTGTGAGCTAATATGGAAAAGAAACAAGCTAGTGAAAATAAAATCAAAAGAAACTACCGACAACCATTTCTTGGTCTACCAACCGCAGTGTGGACAAGTAGTGATCTCTACATAATGTTTGTAAATCCTTCCAAGTTATAATAGAAGAATATAACAACCAAATTTTTTCATATCATATAGAAAATTGATAGTAAATCCTTAGATAATGTGAAAGACGTCATAATCATGCGGTCTACAATTTTTGATTGTAGTTGCGAATCCAGCGAGTCTCTTTAGCCATGTAGGCCGCACTAGTTATTTTTGATCTCAACAATGACTTTGTTTATTAACTGTGCAACTTTGGTTGCAAAGGAAATTGGGCTAATCCTCTTTGTACAAGTAACAAGAATGATATTTTTATCAAAAGGGAAGCTAAACATTATGAAATTGTCTTTTTCTGAATGATGGTATCTGATGGTACCGTAAAGGTCATCAACCTTCTCTCCAACAGAAATTTCAAACGTACATTCCATGAAATGAATGTCATCCCATCTC
>JBOGQR010000076.1:0-7387 GCA_050749225.1 Nitrosopumilaceae archaeon
GTAAAGGCAAGAGCGCGCGATTTTAGCACAATATCACTTCTAAAGTTATTATACCAAGTGAGATGCAATCCAATGACTTTTTCCGATCTTTATATAAAATCAAACATACGAATGAAAAAATCTTTTCTTAATTATTTGCATCTTTGTGTAAATTACAGTTTTGTGACAAAAATGCCCATGGGATCAAACATGATATATTCTATAACAGACAAGGGCAGAACTATGTTAGATCTCTTCATGCAGAAAAGTAATTAGTAAGAAACAATTCACGAAAAGTACGTTTGAATTCTTTCCCAGAGGCCGAAGTATACGAGATACAAAAAATAAAACTAAACAGCCCCATAATCTTTGCAGGATTTGTAGGAGCTGGTCTTGCAGGAACAATATCACTTGGATATATAATTGAAAAACTAAAAATGAAAGAGATTGGATACATGCGATCCAAATATCTTCCTCCTGCCACGGTGTTTATTCAAGGAAGACTGCGACACCCTTTTCGTTTTTATTCAAATAAAAGCGGTACAATTTGTGCCATAATTTGCGAGATCACTTTGCAATTTGAAGGACTATACAGCATTGCTTCTGCAATTCTTGACTGGAGTGAAAAAAATGGTTCTGATGAAATAATTGTTTTAGATGGAGTGCCAAGTAATGAAGCACATGATCAAAAAGCATATTGTGCCGCAGAAGAAGATCTTTGCAGAATAATGGCAGACAGCGGAATCAGCATGGTTTCCCAAGGTTTTGTAACTGGAATTCCCGGTGCAATATTAAATGAATGTATATTACGAAAAATTCGTGGACTTACCTTACTTGTAAGAGCAGATCCGCAAAGACCAGATCCTCTTGCTGCCGCAACCCTTGTAGAAGCTGTAAATCGCGTATATAATACAAGTATAGACACCAAAGAGCTCAGAGAGCAAGAAAAACAACTAGGTGTTGATCTTAAGGCCCTCTCAGACAAATATACAGAGGCACGAAAAGCAGAGACCAATCTTTACATGTAGTTGTATAATCTATAATATATTATATTATATTTATAGTAGATACAAATTCTTTTATTTCAAACACATAGAGTTCAAACCATTGGGCATTACTTACAAGGATGCAGGCGTTGACATAAAAAAAATAAAACAAAGCCAGTCCACAATTGGCAGACTAATAACATCAACCCACAAGCTACAAAAAAAAATTCAGGTAAAATCAGGGTTTGGTCACTATGCCGGAATTGTAGAAATTCCTGGCGGAAAACTCTTGGCAACACACACTGACGGTGTAGGTACCAAAGTTGTCATATCACAGATGATGAAAAAATATGACACAATAGGAATTGACTGTATAGCTATGAATGTAAATGATATCATCTGTACTGGTGCTGTTCCAATATCATTTGTTGATTACATAGCAGCAAACAGAAATGAACATGAAATTTTTAAAAAAATTGTTCAAGGATTGGTAAAAGGTGCAAAAAAGGCCCAAGTGCCCATAGTGGGGGGAGAGACTGCAATAATGCCAGATGTAATAACAGCAAAAGATTTCATGTTTGATCTTGCTGGCATGGTTGTAGGCATATTAGACAAACGAGATATGATTTTAGGAGACATGATAACTCCAGGTGACATAATTATTGGAGTCAAAAGTAGTGGACTGCATTCTAATGGTTACTCGCTTACAAGAAAAGTATTGCTTTCAAAATATTCTCTCAAGGACAAGATAAAAGGATCAAAAACGTTAGGAGATATTCTTTTAGAACCAACCGAGATCTATGTCAAACCAGTCCTTGAAGCTCTTGAAGACTGTGATGTACACGGATTAGCGCACATAACGGGTGGCTCTTTTACAAAGCTGTTGAGATTGAAAAAAACCGGATATATGATAGACAACATGCCAGAGCCCCCAGAGATATTCCAGTTAATTGAAAACGAGGATGTTGAAAAAGAAGAGATGTACAAGACGTTCAACATGGGAATTGGGTTTTGTCTCATAGCACCAGAAGGAGAAGGAGAATTAATTGAGGATATATTCAGAAAACATGGCTTGAAAAGCAGGCAGATTGGCAGCATAATAGAAAAAAAGGGAGTCTTTGTGGACTCGCTTAGAATTGCTTGAAGAGATAAAAATTTAATATTTGTTAAGAAAATTAATTTTGCACAAAATCTTCATCGGCTCTGGTTGGTCAAATTAAACTAATCTGTTTGTAATTCGAGAATCAGCATTACAATCTTAAAACATATTTGGTGTTGTTATGACAAATGAAAAGGATTATTTCTTTGACAATCATTATTGTGGCAGCTGCGTCTTTTGGAGTCTTTACTGTTCTTGATGACCTATTTGTTCACGATGAGGGAATAAGACAAATCTACGAGGATGTGGCTCTTGCCATCATATTAGCTGTGATTGGTGTTACAGGCTCAAAACACTTTAGTGATTCATCAACAGATGCAGTTCTTCAAGAAGTAAAAAAGATGCAATCTGATTTTAGCCAGAGATTAGAAAATCTTGAATTCAAATTCAAACTAGATAATAAAATAAACGAATAGCGTTAACTAATTCACAAAATCTTAGTCCTAACTGCAATATAGTGTTGAATTGAAATCAAAAAAACTCATCAATGCTTAACAAAAGTAAAATAATATTCAATGGTTTCAAACCAAAAATATCTATGGATGATAATATGCTTCACAATTAGTTGCAGTGTTTGTTCCAAGATAATCTACACAAATATCAGTACCAGATCCTCCATCTATTGTGTCATTACCAGATTGTCCCCAGATTGTATCATTTCCGTTTTCTCCATTTAGAACATCATTACCTATACCACCAGCAATTCTGTCATTTCCGTCTCCACCAGATATTGTGTCATCACCAGCTAGACCCCAGATTCTGTCATCTCCTGCTCCACTAGAAATGGTATCATTACCAGCTCCACCAGAGATGTAATCATTACCGTTTCCTGAAATGATACAGTCGTTTCCAGCCCTGCCAAAGATTTTGTCATTTCCTCCATTTCCAACGATAAGATCGTCTCCTAGAGTTCCACTCAATACTTCTGCTCCACCTGTTCCTTGTATTACAGAATTAAATTGGACTATTGTCTTACCACAGAACACATCATTTCCATTCAATTTTAGTTGAATATCGTCAGAAAGACTTGTCATCTCACTTGGGTGTTTTGAAATGAGTTTGTGTATACTAGTATCTGATGCCGTAAGAGATTCAGTGAGAACTTTAATTGAGGGACCTACTGGTGCATTATTATTAACTAAAACTGTTATGGTATTTGCAGTTTGTGAAACATCAGTTATTGTAATATTGTATTTTGACCAGACGTATGACTTTCCTGCATGAAGATCATTGTGGTCCCAATCACCAGGACCTGTAGTATGAATCGTGGTATCAACGACGTTGCTTTTATCAGAGGGTTCTGTTGGATTTTCAGGATGTCCCGTACTACTGAAATTATAGATCATAAGGCCAGTTTGACCATTTGGAGTAAAATCAAATGTTCCGTTTGCCCTTGCTTCTAGTGTAAGATAATTATTACTAGGATTATTCCCATATGGAACTTTTCCCATCAGATAATTTGGCCCCGGCGATGTTTGATTTAGTATGTCCAACGTGAAGGTCATCTGCTGGCCTTGTGGTACTGTTATCTTATCAGCTACTGGTATCCAACCTAGAAGGTCTTTATCAGGAGCAATAAGACTTAGGGGCCCACTGCTTGGAAAGTTTCCAAAATTTCCAGCTGCACTCATAAGCGACCATGTATCATCATATGGAGAAGATGAGGGTGATGGTGGCGGTGTATGATGCAATACGAGGTTGTGACCCATCTCATGGGCTATTACTCCAATTCCATTAAAGTAGCTTCTGTCTATTGCAAAATCGGCACCAAGATCTGGAACAAAGTTTACTAGAAGACTCCTTGGTCCTTCAGCAGTGCTTACTGAATGTGGACCAATAAATGCTTCTGCATAGATGCATGAACAGGGGTCCAGCCACATTTCATTAAAAATTAAAGAGACCTGATCAGTTTGGGTAAAATTTACTGTCGGGTCTATTAGAGTTATAGCATCTTGCAATGCAGAAGAGAAAAAAAAGCCAGATGGGCTCGAATTTTGTGAAAAGTATTGTGATTTTGTGTGGGGCAGTACCTGCCAATTTATGACATGTCCTGTCATGGTTAGCAATCCATAAGATGTATGAGTCCAATACTGGTTAAGTGAATCAGGATCATCGTAGAATCTATTTTGAACGTATGTGCTGGTGTGAGGTTCTAGTGAAGAGCCAGCTGAAAACTTTAGCAAGATTGCAGCAGACCTAACTGTAGTTGGAAAGGTTAAGTGACTTGGAAATTTAATAGTAGGCTGTATAGCTAGAGGTGTGATAGTGTCAACATCCATCTGTGCGCTTGAAAGAAAGTTGGAAGATTTTGGTTCTGATGTCATATGTCCTGTGACCTGAACAGATTTACCTGCAAGACCAAATAGCAAGTTTTCATCTGGTTTGGCAAATTTCAATAAATAAACTTGGTTACCAGTTTTGTTATCTGAAAATAAATAGTAATCATATGAAGCGGTTCCATTTTTATAAAACTTTTCGGCGATGTTAAACTCACCTCCTACTAGTACCTGAGTTGTAGCAAATGCTTCATTATTAGAAATTTCATAAATTGACATTATGGAAATTATACACAAAACCAAGATAACTAGTGACAGATTGTAGATCTTCATATCAAGCATCTAAAATAAGACCAGGTATTTTTGTAATGAGGTAACCATATCATCTCATTTTGTTTACCCTTTCAAAATAAGCTTATCTATAGCATCAAATCCGGACATAAACAATTAGGATTTAATAGCCAATTTTGTTCTTAAAATGGGTGCAAAAAACAGAAATAGTTTTTGAGGCAGCCTGCTTGGAAATCTCAAAGAATCTTCTTGCAATTACCCATCCATCAAGTCATGATGTAAAAAGGGAGATCAAAAAAATTTGTATCAAATACGCTTTAGAAAGAATTCCAAGAAACTATGAGATACTTGCTGAAGTAAAAGGTGATGATTTTATAAAACTGCAAAAGGCGCTGATACGAAAACCAGTAAAAACAGCTTCTGGAGTTGCAGTAATTGCATTAATGCCAAAACCATATGCATGTCCACATGGAAGATGTACGTACTGTCCTGGCGGAGTAGAATACAATACACCAAACAGTTACACTGGTAGGGAGCCTTCAACTCAAAATGCAATAGCAAATAATTATGATCCAAAAAAGCAGATAATTGACAAGCTTGATCATTTGCTAACTTATGGTCATGACAGCTCAAAACTTGAGATTGTCATAGTTGGTGGAACATTTCTATTTATGCCAAGAGATTATCAGACAAATTTCATCAAATCATGTTTTGATGCATTAAACGGGTTTGATTCTCCAGATTTGGAATCTGCCAAGAAAAATAATGAGTTGGCAAAAATAAGAAATGTTGGTTTTACAATAGAGACAAAACCTGACTATTGTAAAAAAGAACATGTTGATTGGATGCTTGATTATGGAATCACAAGAATAGAGATAGGAATGCAGAGCCTGCATGAGAATGTATATAAAATTGTAAACCGGGGACATGACCTAAACGATGTAGTAGAGTCATTTCAAATTGCAAAAGACGCCGGATACAAAATTGTATCTCACATGATGCCGGGATTGCCCACCATGACCCCACAACAAGACATTGATGATTTCAAAAAACTCTTTGACGATCCTGCCTTTAGACCAGATATGCTAAAAATATACCCAACCCTTGTTTTGGAAAACACGGGACTATACAATTCTTACAAAAATGGCACGTATGTTCCGTATTCAGATAGTGACATGATCAAGGTACTAACGGAAATTAAAAAGATCATACCTAGGTGGGTTAGAATAATGAGGGTGCAAAGAGAAATTTCATCAGATCAGATAATTGCTGGACCAAAACTTGGCAACCTACGCCAGATATTACAACAAAATCTCAAAAGACAAAACATATCATGCAAGTGCATAAGGTGCAGGGAAGCTGGACTTTCAGAAGATTCCATAGACATTAACGATATGAAACTAAACAGTGAACAATACGAATCATCAGGAGGTCATGAAGTGTTCCTGTCATTTGATGATTCTAAAGACAGGATTTTTGGATTTTTGAGGCTTAGAAAGCCAAGTAACAAGGCACACAGACAAGAAGTAACACAAGACACCTGCATTGTAAGAGAGATTCATGTTTATGGCAAATCGTTAAAGCTTGGTGAAAGAGACAAGGACAGTGTTCAGCATTTGGGATTAGGCAAAAACCTAATGACAGAAGCTGAAAAAATCTCAAAAGAAAAATTTGATGCAAAAAGATTGCTTGTAATTAGTGCGGTCGGGACCAGAGAATATTATAAAAAACTAGGATATTCTGTTTTGGGCCCATACATGTCAAAGGAATTGGTATAATGGAAGAACAGAAAATTATTGGCAGAGGAACTTGGATAGACAAGCTTGCAGATGAGCTATTACAAAGGGAGAAGATGCTTGGACGCAGTACTAATCTGATAAATGTTGAGAGCGGGCTCGGGGCATCCGGCATACCTCACATAGGAAGCCTTGGCGATGCCGTACGAGCATATGGTGTAAAGCTTGCATTAGAAAATTTTGGGTACAAGTCAGAGCTTATTGCATACTCGGATGATCTTGACGGATTGAGAAAAATTCCGGAAGGATTTCCTGAATGGTTAAAAGATCATATTGCAAAGCCTGTCTCTTTTATCCCAGATCCATTTGATTGTCATGATTCTTACGGTGCACACATGAGCAGCCTCTTGCTTGACGGTTTGGACAATCTTGGAATAAAATACAAGTTTCAAAGAGGAGTTGACACTTACAAAAACGGGCTCTTAAAAGACCAAATTCACACGATACTGGTAAACCGCAAAAAAATCGGAGTAAAGATTGCCGAGCTTGTAGGACAAGAAAAATATCAGGAATCGCTTCCGTATTTTCCAATTTGCTCAAATTGTGGACGACTATACACAGCAGTAGCATACGATTACTTGGAAGATGAAAAAAAGATAAAGTACAGATGTGGCGACACTACAATAGGTTCCAAAGTTTTAGCAGGTTGCAACCATGAAGGAGTAGCTGATATTACAAAAGATTTGGGCAAGCTTGCGTGGAAGGTAGAGTTTGCTGCAAGATGGCAAGCGTTTGATGTCAGATTTGAAGCGTATGGAAAGGATATTATGGATTCTGTCAAGGTAAATGACTGGGTGGCAGATGAAATATTGCAATTCCCACATCCTCACCATGTAAAATATGAGATGTTTTTAGACAAGGGCGGCAAGAAAATTTCCAAGTCTCTTGGCAATGTAGTGA
>JBOGQR010000077.1:0-7379 GCA_050749225.1 Nitrosopumilaceae archaeon
GCCATTGTACTACAAGGGCCACAAAGAACGTTCCTTCCCAGTCCAGTATTAATCTTAACTGATATAGAATTTGCCTGTTGTGTAAGTAAAAATCAAAAATGAAAGATTACGGGTTTATTATTCCGCGACCAATAATCTTGCCCTGTTTTAGCATTGACAGTGCTTCTGTAGCCTGATTAAGCTTGAATCGATTTGAAACAAGTGGTTTGATCACACCCCTGTTTGCAAGAGAAATCAATTCAATCATGTCAGTCATAGAACCAGTATACGAGCCAATTAGCTTGTATGCTCTAGTTGGCATTGTAACCAAGTTTAGTTGTAATGCTCCGCCAAAAAGTCCTACAAGAACCACTCTAGCTCTTCTTCGAAGTATTTGCATATCTATTTCTACAGTGTTGGTTGCATTAACAAAATCAATTACTGCATCAGCACCAAGATTTCCAGTTAATTCCATTACAGTTTTTACCGCATCTTCTTTTTTTGAATTAATAATAAGATCTGCACCACTTTGTTTTGCAACTTGCAATTTGTCATCGTTTACATCCATTGCAATAATTCTTGCACCGGTAACTGCCTTTGCAAGCTGCATTGCCATAAGACCCAATCCACCTGCACCAACGATAACAACATTATCTGACGGTTTTATGCAAGTGTTCTTTACTGCACCATATGCTGTAAGTGCAGAGCATGACAAGGGTGCGCTAATATCAGTATCCATATCACCAATTTTGGCAAGATATTTGTAATTTGGTACTAGTACATATTCTGCATAACCACCATCATTGTAAACTCCAAGCGACCTTGGTTTATCACATAAATTTTCTTCTCCTATTCTGCAGGCAGGACACAAACCTTCTCCTATCCAAGGAAAAACCAGAACTTTGTCATTTTTTGAAAATCCCTCAACGTCTTCACCCATAGTATCTACAACACCTGCAATCTCATGTCCAGGAGTCAGTGGATATTTTACTCCCCTATCAGTTGTTTTCATAAATTGACCCGCAACACCCTGATATCCTCCTTCCCAGAGATGAATATCGCTGTGACAGACACCGGCAGATTGAACTTTGATTAAAACTTGGGAACCTCTGGGTTTTGGAGTTTCGAGTTTTTGAATTTCCAAGGGTTCGTTTACCTTAACTATCCTTGCTGCTTCCATGTCTAGGTGTATTTTACCTGCAATATAAGATAGTTATGCAAATTGTTTGTTCATGAAATTTTGTTTTATTATAAATTATCTAATTATGGCATCTTGAAAAAATAAACCAAGAAAATTTTCTAACTTTGATGTAAGAATTTTGATATCTAATCAAACTCGACAATCAGCTGTAGGTTTATTTATGACTGGAAAAATATTTCAAAACATGCTAAAAGGTGTAAAATGGTATGTTGCGATGGGAATAAGCGCTGCACTAGTATTTTACGGCATGATTTATTTGCAAAAAATTCTGTGTATTCCAGTATCAAACAATCCGTGCCTGTAAGAACAACATACATGTTAAAAAATTTCAAGATTCATCTGTAGATTTAATTAAAACTAAGCCAACAGGAAAACTATGAGCTGTTCTGGCGAGACTGTTGAATCCGATAACGAGATCATTCAGATAACACCCAAGCTGGTAAGCCAGCTAAAAAAAGCAAAGTACGGAATCTCTGACCATTCCACAGTAGAACTGTGCCACTGGACAAAAAAATCATTCAAAGGTGAGGGTGATTGTTACAAAATGAAATTTTATGGAATAACAACTCACAGGTGCATGGAATTCTCACCAGCTGGAATGTATTGTGAGAATAGATGCGTATACTGCTGGAGACCAATGGAATTTTACAATTCTATGGAAATGCCTCCAGACAAAGTAGCAACACCCGAGGAGATTATCACTAATCTAATGGAAGAGCGAAGAAAGTTGATCATGGGCCATTATGGTGATCCTAGACAGGACAGAAAAAAGCTTGACGAGTCATTGCTTCCAAGTCACTATGCCATTTCCCTATCTGGAGAACCTACAATGTATCCACAGCTTCCCCAGTTGATAAAATATCTAAAGACCCTTCCTGAAACTAAATCAATTTTTCTTGTAACAAACGGTCAAGAGCCAGACATGATACAAAGACTACAAGATGAAGACGCCTTACCAACACAGTTGTATCTTTCTACAAATGCACCAGATGAGAAAACATTTCAGTTAGTAAATAAGCCAAGATACAAAGATGCATGGGAGAGATGGAATACTAGTCTTGAAATGCTTTCAAATCTAGATACAAGAACTGTAATCAGAATTACTTTGATCAAAGATTATAACACCAATGATGAATTAATTCCAAAGTTTGCAGAGATGTTAAAGCACGCCAATGTTCATTTTATCGAAGCAAAATCCTATATGCATGTTGGACGCTCTACAAACAGACTAGAATATTCAAATACGCTAGAGATGCCAGAAGTAAGATATTTCGCAGAACAAGTTGCAAAACAAAGTGGAATTTATTCATTCATGGATGAGAGCTCAGTTTCCAGAATAGTAGTATTACAGAATCAAAACAGAGTCATCGATCGCTGGATTGCTGCCCATGCAAACGCCACGTAGCAAATTTCCGCAGTGCAAGATATCTATGTGAAACCAAATTTTTGTCTCTTAATTGGGCATATGTTTTGTTTTGTTCATCTGGAATGAATATTGGATCATAGCCCCATTTGGTTCCCAATAGTTTTTTTGAAATCTTTCCGTCTACTGCTGCCTTGAACAACATCACATCATTTTTTCTTTCACAATATGCTATGACTGATTGAAATTTTGCTTTCCTTTTTGCTTTTAACAAATTTAGAATTCCCTTGTTTCCGATTGTCTTAAACGCAAAAGCCGAGTAAGGACCTGGAAAGCCATTTAGTGATTCTATGAAAAGCCCGTCATCTTCTACTATGACTGGAGACAAACATTGTGAAAATGCCTGGGTGACTTTGTGTAATGCTATTTCTTCCAAGGTATCTGCCTGAATTTCTTCAAGATGACATTTGAAAAATTCCAAGTTTATGTCAAATTTTGATAGAATTGCTTTTGCTTCTTTGTACTTGTTTTCATTTGAAGATGCAAATAAAACATTAGACAACGTTAGCGTATCTTCCTCGACTTTCTATGACTGTCACCTGTATTAGAACGCGATTATGTCTTGAAATGCCAACTATTTTTTTATATCCTTTAAGAAACGAAGTCCAAGCTTTTTCCATTATATTAGCATGTGCACTGTTTAGAATTTCCTTGAACAGTCTCAGATCTATTGCATGATCTTTAGTCTTATCTGTTCTTTGTGCTAGTCCAAAATCAATGACAAAGACCTTATCTTTTTGTACGATAAAGTTCGATGTGGTAAGATCCCCATGCATAATTCCATTTTTGTGCATCAATCCCACAATATTTCCTATCTTTTCACATGTTTTAATTATTTTAGGATTTGATAGATCTTTTACAACAGTTCCATTAATATGTTGAATATAGATTTCACATTTTGTTGGATCGACAAAATATACAAGCGGTGAACTGATCCCAAATGATTTGATATCAGAAATTATTTCAGATTCACGCACTGTTCTTTGCATTCGTATCCTTTTGTCAAGTATCTGATTGCGGTAATCTTTTTTTTTCCTAATTTTCAAAATTGCTTTTTTTCCATTCCACATTGTGAGATAAATGTCAGCCTCTGCACCTTTTTTTAATAATTTCAATAGCGTGTATACTAATTTGAAACGTAATTTAAATGACAATCCTTCTAGTAGAAAATAGAGTTATAATATGTAGCTAAAGATCATACCATCATGGAAGATTCAGAAAAAAGAATAATGCAGGAAGATTGTTCCGAAGATTCACTAGGTATTGGAGTTTTAACACTAACAAATATGCGAGTTGCGTTTGATAAAACAAAAGGCAGAATAGCAGATTTTTCAAAAAAAATCGGTGATACTGTTCTTGATGTCAATTTAAATCAGATTATAGAGGTCGGTAAAGAGGGATGGCTAATCAAAAAAGTCAGAATTAAAGTAAAGACAGAGCAAGGCGAAAAGACTTACAAATTTGGGGTATTCAACACAGGCAAATGGCTTAAGGCCATACAAGATGCCGTATCAGTACAAAAAAACTAGTACGTTATCTCTACAGTATCCAGTCGCCAAGATTGTCTCACAAAAGTTTCTTCTAATGGCGCACCCTTTTTTGTAGATGACTCTAGTAAACCTGTCCAAGAAATTTGAGAGCCGCAATCACCGGCATATTCCCTTGGGGAAACAAAAAACTTGCAGTTGTGTCTTTTGCAAATACTTTGAAGAATTTCAGATAGTCTTTTGTTTGCGGCAACACCGCCTACTATCAACAATTCCTTTTTACCTGTAAACGATAGAGCACGTTCAGTAGCTTCACCAATCATAGCAAATGCAGTTTCCTGTAATGAAAAACAAGCATCCTCCAATCCCTTTGGCATTATTTGCTTTGTTGCAGAAAGAATACCAGAAAATGAAACATCGTTTCCTTTTACAACATAGGGAAGATTAACATAATTGGTTGACTTTGATGCAAGCTCTTCAATTTTTGTTCCACATGGTGATGCAAATCCAGCTGATCTTCCAATTTGATCTAAGAGTTGTCCCAGTGTAATGTCCAGGGTTTCACCAAAGACTCTCCACTTTTTTGATAAAAATGCCAAGATCATGGTGTGACCTCCAGAGACAAGTAGTACTAATGGATCTTTTGCACCCGTTAACATTTTTCCAAGTTCGATATGACCTAATGCATGATTTACTGGATAGATAGGAATTTTATAATATGATGCCAATGATCTTGCTACAACTGCTCCAATTCTCAGACAAGGTCCCAATCCAGGTCCTGCTGCGTATGAAATAATATCAAGGTCAGTCATTTTTACACCTGCTTTTTGCAGACACTCTGAGAGAACCTCGGGCGAATTTTCAGCATGATGTCTGGAAGCTTCACGTGGATGAATTCCTTCTCCATCTGGAGGTCGATAGATTTTTCTAACATCTGAAAGGATTTTCCCCTTCTTTCCCTTTTTTTCTAATATTGCACACGAAAATGTATGTGCCGTGCTTTCAATTCCAAGACCTAACATTTTATCCCCTACTCAAAGTTGACACTATTTTGATAACATCGCCGTTTTTTAATTGATGCTGTGCTCCTATCCTTTGTTTCGTTTTAGCATCAACTGCGTGCAAAAACCCCTTTGCCAAGTCTGCATGTACTGTTTGGGCCAAGTCTTTTGCCGTAGAACCAGGAAACAATAATCTTGCGTCTGGCAATACTTCGCCGTTTTTGTTTGAGAGTTTGGTTTCATCCTCAACAGGATACACAGTAATTAGTTTAAGAAGATCAAAGCATGCGGCATTTAAGATCTGTTGTACCCCCGTTGTTCCAATTTTAGCAATCACCTTATTTGCGAGTTCAAGTGCCTTTTGTTGTTGCGGGTTTAGATTAACTCCGTCTTTAGTTTTGAAATTTTTTTCTCCTGGAGAATAATCAATAAGACTGCTCTTTGATGCCTTTCTTAGAAGAAGTTCTGTTTCTGCACTACATGCAATCACTTGTCCATGTGTTTTTAGCTTATCAACAATAGTCAAATCATGACATAGATCTGCCTTGTTTGCAGCTATGATCATGGGTCTTGTCTTTTTTCTTAATTCTTTTACAAATGAGTACAGATCATTTTCAGTCCAGTCTGTAGGTTTTTTCATTTGCAGATTTAGATGCTGAATTAAAACTTCAATGTCGTATTCTTTTATGCCCAGTCCGCTGAATCTTTGCGCAATTGCTTGCACAAGCTTTGCACCTTTGCTTTCCATTTCGCGCGTTAGCTTTTGCCATTCGCGCTGCAAGATTTGCTTCATCCACTGATCAAATTCTTCTTCAACAAATTTTGCATCCTCAAGTGGATTGTGTGTTCCTACAGGAACTGAATGACCTTGAATATCAGTGGAGCCTGAAGCATCAACCACATGAATTAAAACCTCGGCTTGTCTTGCATCGTCTAAAAATTTGTTGCCCAGTCCCTTGCCCTCATGTGCACCAGGAACAAGGCCTGCAACATCAATTAGTTTAACTGGAATGAATCTAGTTCCATTTACACAGAGAGGATGTGTATGATTAATTCCAAAATGTTTGCATGCACATTCTGTCTTTACATATGCAATTCCTACATTTGGTTCAATTGTAGTAAATGGATAATTTCCGATCTGAGCAGTAGTTTCTGTTGCAGCTGAAAAAAAGGTAGATTTACCAACGTTTGTTTTCCCCAGCAGTCCAATTTGCATGGCAATCTTTCTAATGTTTACTCTTATTAGTATTACAGAAATCGTTTAATCCAATTTGATTTGATGGTATGTGTTGTCTAAAGTAATAACTGGAAACCCCGGAGTAGGAAAACACACTGTCGCAAAACAAATTGCAAAAGATCTCAAGTTGGAACTTGTTGATATAAACAAAGTAGCTCTAGAAAATGGCATATTTGTACGAGGAAAAGAAACACTTGATGTTGATACAAAAGCTTTGCAAAAAATTCTCGATAAAAAAATTACGAATCATTCCCTAATAGTAGGACATTTGGCACCATATGTAATACCAAGAAATAAAATTCAGATGGTAATAGTTCTAAGAAAAAGTCCGTACAAGTTGATTTCCGTTTATAAAAAGAGAAAATACTCAAAACAAAAAACAATAGAAAATTTGGGTAGTGAGATTTTAGGAATTACATTTTATGATGCTTTAAAAAAGTTCGGTCCGTCTAAGATACACCAAATTGATACTAGTCTTAGTTCAGTTTCCAAAATTGTAAAAAAAATTGAGACACTTTTTGAAAAAGGCAGATTTCAAGAAGACCAAGTAGATTGGCTTGGCTTGATTTCAAAAAAAGGAGATTTGAAGAGGTTCTTTCCCTACTAACTTCAAATAATGCTCCACAGATGATATAAGAAATGTTTGAGATTAAAAAGAGCGATCTTGCTGCAAGAATAGGAATACTACACACAAACCATGGCAAAGTTGAGACGCCAGCGTACGTGCCAGTGATTCATCCCGTGAAGCAGACAATTCCCCCTAAAAAAATTAGAGAAATGGGCTTTGATCTTGTCATAACAAATGCTTACATCACACTAAACAATCATGGGGACGAAGCGGTAAGACGCGGCATTCATGAAATTATAAATTATGATGGTGCAATAATGACGGATTCTGGCGGCTACCAAGTATTAGAGTATGGAAAAGTTGATGTCAACCCCAAAGACATGGCAATGTTTGAGCAAAAAATAGGAACTGATTTTGCAATTCCACTTGACAGACCAACAGGATATGGTCTTTCGAAAAAAAAAGCAAAGTTCTATGTAGATC
>JBOGQR010000078.1:0-6888 GCA_050749225.1 Nitrosopumilaceae archaeon
TCTAACTCTGGAATAGCCTATCTTTTTTACCTGTTCAAATAGTTTTTCATATGTTCCTTTTTTTCTTCTAATCAATGGTGCTAAAATTAAAATATTTTTGCCATCTGATTCTTTGAGAACTGACTCGCAAATTGATTCTGCAGACTGATTTGATATTTTACGTCCACATTTTGTACAGTGAGGTATTCCTATTCTTGCATAAAGCAGTCGCAAATAATCATAGATTTCTGTTATGGTGCCAACTGTTGATCTTGGATTTTTACTTGTAGTCTTTTGTTGAATTGAAATTGCTGGAGATAATCCTTCTATGGAATCTAGATCTGGTTTATTCATCATCTCCAAAAACTGTCTTGCATATGCAGAAAGTGATTCAACATATCTTCGCTGTCCTTCTGCATAAATGGTATCAAATGCCAAAGTAGATTTGCCAGAACCAGAAAGGCCAGTAATTGTAACAAGTTTGTTTTTTGGAATGTCTAAATTGATATTTTTTAAATTGTGCTCTCTTGCACCTCGAATTATTAATTTGTCATTCATTTTCCTAACTCTTTTTGAATTCTTGCAAGTTTTTCACGGTATTCTATTGCATTTTCAAAGTCTAACTCTTCTGCAAATCTTTTCATTGTAGCTTCTACTTGAATTGCATATTTTTTCAAGTCATGCTTTGACATGTGTTTTAACTCTTCAAATTTTGTTGTTTGCTCTGGAATTGCTTTTACTATGGTAGTTGGTTTTATGCACATTTTTTTGTTATACTCTATCTGTCTGTTTCTTCTGCGTTCAGTTTCTAATATGGCATTTTTCATTGATTGGGTTGTGTTATCTGCATACATTATTACACTGCCATCAACATTTCTTGCCGCTCTTCCAAATGTCTGAATCAAACTGGTTATGTTTCTAAGAAAGCCTTCCTTGTCTGCATCTAATATGGCAACAAGTGAAACTTCGGGTATGTCAATTCCCTCTCTTAGTAAGTTTATGCCAACTAGTACGTCAAACTCACCAAGGCGTAATTGCCTAATTATCTCCGTTCTCTGTAGGTTCTCAATCTCAGAATGCAAATACCTGACTTTGACTTGTTTTTTTGACAGATATTCTGCAAGATCTTCTGCCATGCGTTTTGTCAAAGTGGTAACAAGAACACGTTGGTCTTTTTCTACTCTTTTTTTGATTTCTAAGACTAGATCATCCATTTGGTTTTCAGTCTTTCTTATCTCTACTTGGGGATCCACTAGACCAGTTGGGCGTATGAGTTGTTCAACTATTTGGAAACTTTTTGTTCGTTCATACTGACTAGGTGTAGCAGAAACAAAAATAGTGTTTTTGATGTATTTTTCAAATTCTTCAAACTGTAGTGGTCTGTTGTCAAAAGCACTGGGAAGTCTAAATCCATAGTCTATCAGAGATTTTTTACGAGTGTGGTCCCCTTGATACATCCCATGAAGCTGTGGAATAGTGACATGCGATTCATCTATGACAAGTAAAAAGTCGTCTCCAAAAAAATCAAGTAAACAAAAGGCAGGTTCTCCGGGATTTCTTCCATCAAAATGTCTTGAATAATTTTCAATTCCAGAACAATATCCGAGTTCTTCTATCATTTCTAAATCATATTTTGTTCGCATTTCTAGTCGCTGTCTTTCAAGTTCTCTAAGCTCAAGCATTCTTTGTTTGAGTTCTGATTTTATGGATTCTACTGCAATTTTTCTAACATCATTTGAAACAAGATAGTGCTTTGCAGGAAAGATTTTGATTTTTGAAATACTTTTTTTCTCTTTAAGTGAAATGGGATCGCAGACAGATATTTTTTCTACCTCATCTCCAAACATCGAGATTCTTATAACATCGTCAGAATACGCAGGAATGATGTCTATGGTATCTCCTTTTATTCTAAATCTTCCTGAAACAAGCTCTGTATCGTTTCTCTCATATCTTGCGTTGATTAGTTGTTTTATGAGAGAAGAGCGTCCTATTTCTTTTCCCTTCTCAACAATAATTGACATTGATTCCCATTCTTTAGGTGAGCCCAAAGAGTAGATGCATGATACTGTGGCAATAATGATTGTAGGCTCACCTGATAGAAGCATCGCAGTTGCTTCTAGTCTCATTTTTTCGATTTTTTCATTAATTTGAGTATCTTTTTCTATGTATGTGTCTGTTTGTGGCAAGTAGCTTTCTGGCTGATAATAATCATAGTAACTAACAAAATATCCTACATTGTTTTTTGGGAAAAATTGTTTTAGTTCGGAATAAAGTTGAGCAGCAAGAGTTTTGTTGTGTGATATTACAAGTGTATTTTTGCCCGTTCTTTGAATGACATTTGCAACAGTAAATGTCTTGCCACTTCCTGTTACACCAATTAATGTTTGAACTTTTTTCTTTTGTACGCCTTCGATTAGTTGTTCTATTGCTTGAGGCTGGTCTCCAGTAGGCTTGAATTCTGATGCCAACTCAAAACTTGGATTTTGTAACAACATAACAAATCAACAAAAACGAAATTTATACAATACTATTTGTCAAATACTGTATAATAGTTGACTTAAACTCTGCTTAGTATTGAATATGCAATTTTAGATGTAATTTTAGATGCAATTTTGTAATCATAAAGATAGTAGATGTCGAGGAGGAAACCCCCGATGACAGCAAAGGCTAAAGCCCCATTTGAAACATTTGTTAGATGTATGTTTGGAACATGAGCATTATTGAACAAAATTTCCATGGTGTCTGCATAAAGTGAAGGAAATCCAGCTATAAATCCGCACAAAAATATGAGATACACCATGATTAGTCTCCATGAGAGTTTTAGGTTTCCATGATATGACCATTCAAGGATGGCAACATGGCCTAAATTTGCAATAGCCAGAAGAAATAGAATAGGTGCACTAAAAATGAATGCAGCGGATTCCCAAGGAATGAAATAACCAAAATGAGTAGGTAAAAAACAAAACATTATGATTTTCATTGGTTGCGATTGCGAAAGAAGCATCTTTATGCGATATTCACCCATTGATAATTATTAGATTTCAAAGAATAAATAATTTTACTATGATATCATCATTCTTTCTCTATGATTAGAAATATTCATCTATTTCTTTTGTGGGGACGTAGAAACGTGTTAGAAGGTCTGGTTTTTGTGCAGTGTATAGAGAATGTAGACACTCATGGGCAATTTTTGCCTACATATACATCATAAATGAGATGTAGGGCTTTTTGTCTACAATCAAAATACTTTCTAGTTTTTATGTTTCAAAATCATCTCAAACTTGATGGATCATAACCCATTAGGTATTCCATTTGATAAAATTAACGAAAAAAAGGGCACGATGACGTTTAAAATAAAAAATGGAAATTTGATGAGTACATCTTCAGAAAACATCTTATTTTTTGATGTTCAGGTAGGAGAATCAAGGTTTTTTCTTAATAGAGATAAGAACTTTGATCTTGTTTTTACACATTGGAGTACCAAAACCGGAATAAGAGTGGCTAAAATCGATTTAAAAGAATTTAATGTTGGTAACGGATTATTTGTTGCGTTGATTTGGTCAGAAAACGAAAATCGCCTTCATGTAGGCGAGATAGGAAAATCTAACATTAAATTTGTCAACGCAGAACAGAAAGAAGGAAAAATTAGGTTAGGTAATGATGGTGCGTTATACGAGATTGGAGATGGTGTAAAAATGGTTCATATCACAAGTGGAGGTCATGATGTCCTTTTACCAACAGCTAAAGAGTTGTGGGATTTCATTATTGAGAAAGTTAATGTTTTAATTGATGGTTGTAAACTGAAGGATTTTCTATTTGAAACCACACTTGCTCAACAATGTCTTGTAATGCTAATGACTGGGTTGGAGATATATACAAAAACTAGATTTTTAGAAATGGAAAAAGAAGGCAAAAATCCTAACATAGATGCATTATTGCATGAATTTGCAAGGAACTCGAATGAGATAAAAAACTATTCGCAAACCACAGGCAAAAGCATTTTCCAATCTTTGTTTGAAATAGGAGGAAAAGGGTTAATAAATTTCCAAGATTGGGACAAGTGTAAAACTGCATACAACAAAGGATATGATATAAAATTTGGTGATTTACCAGACCTAAAAGGAAAAACCTTAGAAAATATCCAGAAATATGCAGAGTGGCGTCATAAAATCATACATTCGAGAAAAGATATGGCGGTTTTAAATATCAATGATGTTCCACCGGCAGAACCTCTTTTTTCCAATAAAGAGTTTATCGAAATGGCAAAAAATGATTTTGTAGAATTTGTAGAAAAGTTGCATAAGCAAACGATTTAGACATAAATTTCAAGTTTGCTTTCAGATTAGATGTTGAACGGTACTAGCAAAATAATTCTAGACAATGCGGATTCAGACCTGTAAGATTTTAGATCATGCTCATATATTACTAAAATTTATTAATTATAATTGGATCGGCTTAAGGTATTCGTTAGTTCAAAAACAACTGAATTACGTAATGAACGTGTAGCAATTAACCAAGAATTAAAACCTCTAGATTTTCAGACTTTTATTTTTGAAGATCATTCAGGTGCTAGAACTGAATCGCCAGAAGAAGTATACAGCGAAGAAGTATCTGATTGCGATGTATACATAGGGATATTTCGTGAAGAATATAGTAATGCAACTGAAAATGAATATCGAATAGCACACTCCAGAGGTAAAGAAATCCTCATTTACATTTCTGATTACAATATAACAAATCAGAAACCAGAGCTTAAAAAACTATTAAATGAGATTAAAAATAATCACAGTATACAGAAGTATAGTGACGTTAAGGAACTTGAAAAATTTGTAATACGTGATATTGCCAATTTATTAGTTAGGAAATTCAAGCAACTCAAAGAAGGAGCAATATTAAATCATAATACGTTTGGGAATGCAGAGATAGTACAACATTATCTAACTGCGGTTAGTCCAAGCAATCCTGATTCATTAAAAGAAATCAATCTAGTTGCTAGCGAGATCATGTCTGTTTGGAATGCCATGGGATATAAAATTAAAAAATGTAAAATTGAAAATAACACAGTTGATTTTGAAGGAGAGATTACGGATTGGGTAGGAAATAAGAGCGTATTCATCCGGTGTGTAGATGGAGAAATTTCATTTGAGGATGTTCAGCATGTAAAACAAATCATAGATGCGAATACAGAATATTCAGGATTTGTTTTTTCGCATAGTCGTATTTCACAGTCTGCTAGAGAACTTGCATCACAATCTGGCAAAATTAAGGTTCAGACACAAGGAGAATTTTACTATAATCTTATGCATCCTGAAAAGTATATTGCATCATTACAACAAGAATACGATTCTAGTGAAATACCAAAATTCTATGTTGGTCTAAATTGCTTCAAGGAAGTTATTACTCAAGGAGAGACAGATTATGCAAAAGATGAACTTGGAGATCTTGACACGTATGTTGACAGATGGTTAGAAGACAGATCTAAAAAACATCTATCCATACTTGGAGAGTTTGGTTCAGGAAAAACATGGTTTGTAAAACGTTATGCCATGCGATGTCTTAAAAAATACCTTGATAATCCACATTTGAATCGTATTCCAATTTTTATTTCATTACGTGATTACGCAAAATCATACAGTATTAAACAGATGATAACGGATTTGCTGTTAAACGAATACGGTTTTAAATTATCAACTTTCGAGGTGTTTGAGGAATTAAACAGACAGGGTAAATTTGTACTTATTTTTGACGGTTTTGATGAAATGGCACAGAAAGTAGATTACGATATAGTGGTAGATAATTTTTGGGAATTAGCTAGAGTTGCTGTTGCCAATAGTAAAGTACTACTAACATGTAGAACTACACATTTTAGATATGAAAGGGAATCAGAGAAAGTATTAAGTGGTAGAGAAAGAAGACCCACTAAAACATTACCTACAAACCAAGCAGGATTTGAAATAATCAATCTAGAAGAATTTTCTGAAGAAAAAATTATTGAAGTAATGACAAAACGTATTGGAAATAAAGAGGAAGCACTTCTGTATTGGAATAAACTAAAACCAATTTATGACATTCCTAGTATTGCTCATAAACCTGTTTTGATACCAATGCTCATAGAAGTTATGCCGAATATTATTGGTAATGAAACTATAGATGCATCTACAATTTATCGACTGTATACAGAACGCTGGATAAGCAAATCACATGAAGAAGGGCGAACATATCTTAAAACAAAATGGGAAACATTGTTCTTTATGACAGAATTGGCATGGCATATGATCAAATCTCAAAATTTGAAAATATTTTGGAAGAATATGCCTGAATTCATTAATGAATATTTTAAGGTAGATTCAAAAGAATTAGATTATTATGCCTATGATTTAAGAAATAATACTTTTCTAAGACGTGATCATAAAGGAGTTTTTGAATTTAGTCATAAATCTATGGCAGAATTTTTTGTTGCATATAAATTTGCATTAGAATTAGGGACTGCAAAACACGATTATGTTAAAGATATTCCTAGAGAAAAAACACAGCAACTACCTATCAGTGAATTATCTCTCACTTTTGGATACGTACCTTTGATTAATGAAATTACACTTTTCCTAAAGGATATAATAGCAGACAAAGGCATACTCAAAGATCTATTTCATAGAAGTAAACAAAATGCCATAGATACTTCGTTTCTTAGTAGTAATCTAATAACAATATTATTGATAATGAAAGAATCATTCGATTCAGAAGACATATCACGAGCAAATCTACCTAATGCAGAATTACAGAATGCAAGCTTTACCAATTGCAAATTTGATGATGGTAATCTTTCCAAATGTAATATGGAGAGAGTAATTCTAAGAGGTTCAACTTTTAATAACAGTATTTTAGTAGGTTCAAATTTATCCAGTGCTGAAT
>JBOGQR010000079.1:0-6772 GCA_050749225.1 Nitrosopumilaceae archaeon
CTCTAACCATGCCTACTCCCTTTGCAATGTGAACATGTGCTCTTGCAGATTTTCTTGATGCAAAATAACTTTCTACTCTAGTAACCATTATTCATGCCATCCTACTAATTTTCCAAGATCTCCCATACTAGTATAGTATGGAGAAGCTTTTCTAATCTTTGCATCTTCAAATTGTGTAGTTGTCATTGATTTAAGCTCATTTGGTATGCCCAAATATGTTCTTAGTCTTTTGAATGCTGTTTTTCCTGATGGTTTTTTTGGCAGCATGCCTCTTACCATCTTGGTTATCATAGTATCTGGTCTTCTTGGATGAAATGGACCAAACTTTGGATTGTTGATACTTGCAATCTCTAAAAATTTCCTGTACGATTTTATGATAGCATCTCTATCTCCGCTTAACATGACATTCTCAGTGTTTACAATTGATACTCGATTTCCGTCAATCAAGAGTTTTGCTACATGCGAACATAGTCGTCCAGCAATCATGTTTGTTCCATCCACTATGATGTTCTGAACTTGTTTGACTTCAGGCTTTGTTTGGATTTGTTGTTTAGCCAATTACTGTCACTCCTTTTCCTGTTGGATGGTTTTTTATTAGATCAGTGAAGTTGAGAATCTTTCCACCAGAGTCCAGAACCTTTTTGGCACCAGAAGTAGAAATAGAAAATGAACAAAGTGTTATTTTATGTGAAAGATAACCCGTTCCAAGTACTTTGCCTGGAACAACAATTACGTCATTATCCTTTACAAATTTATCTATCTGACCAATATTGACTGTTCTTTTAGCACTAGATGGTTTGAGTGCAAGTTCTGCTAATCTTGACCATATTGGGGCATTATTTTTCTTTGATGCTCCTTTGAGTTCTTTTACCATCTGTATTACAATTTGGTTGGTCATTTGTAATATTGCCTTTTTTAACCCAAATATAATGCATGCTCAGCCAAGGGTAGAAATTACTTGCTTGAAGCTATCTAGTCTTTTTGCAAGCTCTTCTACTCCAGCTGATACTATTTGAGCTGGTGTTAGTGCACCTGTTGTTTCTATAGTTAAGATATGATCTTCAGGGTTTCCAGTTTCTGTTAATACTGAAACTGTCGCAGAATTCCATTTTGCATGTTCAGTACCTCTTCCTAATCTTGCATATGCCTCAAGCTTTAATTTTTGATTTGGCGCAAGTTCGATAATTGGAATCTTATCACTAACTGGTTTTACAACTTCATCTTCTGAGGTAAGCTCAGCTGATGTTACAGTTCTTGTAGTATCTGCAGAGCCTGCATCGATCATTAACATTACTCTGCAACGAGAACAACCAACTTCACTATGGCAATCACAATTTGATGCCTCAACAAACCTTGTTAGGTCTGTCTTTATTGGAATCATTGCAAGTCTATGGGCTACACCCTCATCTGCAAGAACAGAAGAATTTTCAATTATCACTACATCATCTATGGCAAAAACAGGTACTCCGGTAAGGCAAATCCTTCTTAATGCATTGGCATATTGTAGTGGTACATTCTTTAATTTAACAACAATCTTTCGTTCATTTTGTTCAATAATCTCTAAAGAAGTCAAACCTTGGAGAAAACAATCGTTAGTCCAAATAAAAATCTAGCGAGTTTTTCCGTATAGATAAATACCAAAGTTGAATATCACAATTATGGACAAGCCATCTATAGTCAGATTTGCAGTTGAGGGAGAAAAATTCGAGATCCTTGTAAAGCCAGACCCAGCACTTGATTTCAAGTTAGGAAAAAAGAAAGACATTTCATCTATAATGATCTCAGAGGAGATTTATTCAGATTCTAACAAGGGTACTCGAGCATCGACTGAAAAATTGATCAAAGCATTCAAGACAACAGATCAAACCACAATTGCGACTATAATTCTTCAAAAAGGTGATCTTAATCTAACAACAGATCAAAGACGAAAGATGGTTTCAGAAAAACGTAAACAAATTGTAGAATTTATTGCCAAAAACTTTGTCGATCCTAGATCTCATCTTCCCCATCCACCACTTAGGATAGAGCAAGCCATGGATGATGCACGAGTCTCAGTTGATCCATTCAAAAATATAGACGAACAAATAAAAGATATTGTTGAACAACTACGGTCCATCATACCATTAAAATCAGAAAACATGCTTCTTGAAATTCTTGTACCTGCACAGTTTGCTGCACAATCTTATTCCGTTTTAAAATCTGTAGGATCTTTAAAAAAAGAAGAATGGCAAGCTAATGGCTCTCTTAAAGTAATACTAGATATACCGGCTGCAGCAAGGGCAAATGTGATAGATAGATTGGGATCAATAACCAAAGGTTCTGCTTCTGTTGAGGTCGCGAAATGATGGAAACAAAAAGAAGATATGTAATTCCTGGCGACGTTATAACAACTGGACCCTTTAGACCAGAACAAAATGTCTACCAAGAAGGAGATCGAATTATTTCTACAAGTGTAGGTATTTCTGAAATTTTTGAGAATGCTGTACGAGTCATTCCGCTTACAGGAATATACATGCCAAAAACAAATGACTTGATTATAGGCAAAGTAATAGGACATTCATCGTTATCATGGGAGTTTGATATTAACTCATGTTTTGTAGGATTTTTACCAGCTCAAGATGTTTTTGGTAGAGACTATTCTCCAACCAAAGATGAGCTTAAAGAAAGACTTGACAAAGGAGATCTGGTTGCAGCGAGAGTTGCTAATTTTGATAGATCGCGCGATCCATTGCTTACTGTACAAGATAGGGATCTTGGAAAAATTGAATCCGGAGAGTTAATTGAGATTTCTCCAAGTAAGGTTCCAAGACTCATTGGAAAACGTGGCTCTATGATCCAAACAATTGAGATGGCTACAAAGGCAATGATTACAATTGGACAAAACGGATGGATAGTTGTTTCCTCTGAAGATCCAGATGGATTATTAAAGGCAATAGAAGCAATCAGAATGGTTGATGCCCAGGCTCACATGCCGAACTTGACTGAAAGAGTCAAATCCATGCTTGGGGTAGAACTTGGTGATAATAATGACACAATTAATGAATGAAAATGGAATTAGATGTGACGGAAGAAGAGTAGATCAATTAAGAAATATATCTATCAAAGTGGGAGTTTTAAAAAATGCGGATGGTTCTGCATATATAGAATTTGGTAAAAACAAAATTCTTGCTGGTGTTTTTGGACCTCGCGATGTTCATCCAAAACACATGGCAAACCAAGATTCTGGAATTTTGCGTTGCCGATATCACATGTCTCCTTTTTCTGTTACAGAAAGAAAAAACCCCGCTCCCTCACGAAGAGAAATAGAGATTTCCAAAGTCATCAAAGAGGCATTATTGCCTGCTGTAATACTAAAGGATTTTCCTAGAACAGTAGTAGATGTTTTCATTGAAGTGCTTCAGGCCGATGGAGGTACTAGATGTGCTGCACTGGATGCAGCATCTATTGCTTTGGCAGACGCAGGAATACCAATGCGTGATCTGGTTTCTGCATGTGCTGCAGGAAAGGTAGCTGATCAAATAGTTTTGGATATTAACAATGAAGAAGATCAGGAAGGACAGGCTGATATGCCAATCGCATATATGCCAAACCTTGGAAAAATCACTCTAATGCAACTTGATGGAATCTTGTCTCCATCTGAATATCAAAAATGTGTTCAAACTGGAATAAATGGATGTAAACTAGTTTATGAAATGCAAAGAAAAGCACTAATGGACAAGTACTTTACAAGTGGGACGCAATAGAAATGGCTAATTCAGTTATACTTGCACAACTAAAACGAGAACAAATCTTAGAACTCCTAAAAGAAGGGAAAAGACTTGATGGTAGAGGTCTTGAAGATCAACGACCTCTCTCAATTGATGTCGGAGTAATTCCAAAGGCAAACGGTTCTGCAAGAGTAAGGCTTGGAGATACTGAAATTGTTACAGGAGTAAAGATTCAACCAGATAAGCCATTTCCAGATCTTGGCGATAAAGGAATATTGATATGCACTGCAGAAATTCTTCCGCTTGCTGATCCCAATGCAGAACCAGGTCCTCCTTCTGAAGAAGTAATAGAGCTGGCAAGAGTTGTTGATCGAGGAATCAGAGAAACTGAGATGCTTGATTTACACCAACTGGTTCTTATCGAGAACAAATCAGTAATTGGAATTTTTATCGATAGTAGCGTCACAGATGCAGACGGAAATCTCTTTGATGCATGTTCATATGCTTCTGTTGCAGCTCTTCTGTCATGCACTGTTCCAAAATATGAAATCAAAGATGAGGCTCCAGTTCTAGTAGAAGATGTAACTTCAAAGCCACCCGTAAAAACAATTCCAGTATCTGTTACAATGGCAAGAATTGGAGATCATATTATCGTAGACCCGTCATCAGACGAGGAAGCTTGCATGGATGCAAGATTGACAATTACAACAAATACTGAGGGAAACATTTGTGCAATTCAAAAGGGAGGGATTGATGGCTTTACCTTGGAGCAAGTGGTAAGATGCTCAGAAATTGCTCTTTCTGTGGGAACAAAAATAAGGAAGCAACTTGAGAAACTGATGCAAAATGGTTAAAAGTAAAAGCTCTTCATTAAAGGGACTTGGTGCAAAGTATGGTTTAAAACCACGCAAAAAATTTACTGCAGTCCATAGGCTTTTGAAAGCAAAGCGAAGATGTGCTGAATGCGGTTCCACCAAGTTTGGGCGTGTTGCAGTAGGGATATGGGCCTGCAAAAAATGTGGATTCAAAATAGCTGGAATGGCATATGACGTCAAGGTATAATGCCAAGATAGAAATTTTTGCTAAAGAAAAAACAAAATCCATTTTTGACTCAATTCAAACAGACAACACATTCTCAGCTGAAACTCCCACAAAAACAACAATGTCTTTTGATAAAAAGATTACAATCATCATTGATGCACAAGAGCTTTCACATTTGCGTGCAAATTTGAATTCTACATTACGTCTTTTACAGGCAAGCAATGATTCCATCGAATCGGTAAAAATATAAACAAATCAACTCGTGAATCTAACATGTCTTCTGGCGAGCAACAAATTCCACCGTGGTTACAAGAACAAGTTGGAAGATTACAACAACTACAACAAAACCTCCAATCTATCATGGGACAAAAACAACACTTGGAAATGGAGCAACTTGAGACAGAAAGAGCACTTGAAATTCTCAAAAAAGCAGATGATAATGATGCTGTTTTCAAAAACGCAGGTTCAATACTAATAAAATCAACAAAGACAAGTCTTATTGCAGAACTAGAAGAAAAAAAAGAACTTGCTAGTACTCGCATTACAGTATTATCAAAACAAGAAATACGTGTTAAAGAAAATCTCAAGGAAGCAGAGACCAAGATAAAAGAAATGCTGCGTGGACCATCTGAAAGCCAACCAAAAACAGATACTCACAAATAAAATATTAACAAACTCTGTAAATGTTATATGATGAAGATAAATGACCTCCGAATGATAATTGATGAAAGAGAGAAGAAAAGCGGAATACCTGATCTTCTTAGAGCTGTTGGGGTGAACATTGAACTCAAAAATCTACCAGTAGGTGATTATATTGTAGCTCCTGAAACCATAGTAGAAAGAAAAAGTATTCAAGATTTCATCTCATCTGTTTTTGACGGAAGACTATTTGATCAATGTAATAGACTAAAAGAACACTTTGAGCACCCAGTTATTTTGATAGAAGGTAACGTGGATCAAATTGAAGATCTTACTGAAAATCCACTTGTTTTCTATGGTGCAATATCATCAGTTGTTTTAGATTTTAAGATTCCAATAATTCCAACACCGAGTGCATCGCATACAGTAAAGCTTTTGATAGCCATGTGTACAAGACAGGAAAATAAAACAGGTCCATTTTTGAAAAAAATAAAAAAATCAGATGATTTGCAAAAACAACAACTATCTGTTCTTTGCAGTCTACCTGGAATAGGAGAAAAATTAGCAACCCGAATGCTAGAAAGATTTGGTTCTCCAACTAACACACTAAAGGCATCATATACCGAGCTTTCAAAAATTAAAGGTGTGGGAGAATCAAGAGCTCTAAAGATAAGAAAAATGCTTGATACAGAAAATAAATCAAAGAAAAAAGTAGATCAAAAAACATTACACGATGTCTGACACACATTCAAATATCTGACTTTGTAAACGAATGAAACGATTGTTTCACACACTTGACTTGCTGAACATCTTGATGATCCTAAACTGTGATCCATGTTATTTTAATTCCTTTTACGAATGATAGGGGTTCATTTGCTGACTGGACTGGAAGAAGATTTGCTCTTAGCTGATCTACGACTAAGATTACTTCCACAAATAGGACACCGCGATATCTTTGAAAAGATTTTTTCACATCCAGGACAAAAATAAACCCAATCCTTTACCTCAGTAATACCTTTGGTCATGATCGGAATGACTTTGAGGTTGAGTTGTTTGGCCGTGTTTGATATTGCGTAATCATCAGTAATTAGTTCTCCATCTATCTGCAAACACAGTGCAATCACAGAGACATCTCCTTTAGAAAGATTTCGAAAATCTCCAATTTCTTTTGCTTTTGCCAATACTTTTGTAATGTATTCCTTTTCAGGATCTAGAATCTCTAATCTTTTTGTTTCAACAAGTACATTTAATGCATCATGATTTTTCTTGATGTGTTTTATCTCATCAAAAATAATAGCTGTTGTATAGCTTTTCTCTTGTGATGCAAAAGGGATGCCAGCATAAAAAGCACTTGCGTCTAAAATTCTAGAAACCAAGCTTACTCA
>JBOGQR010000080.1:0-6567 GCA_050749225.1 Nitrosopumilaceae archaeon
GTACTGGTCCAGACGTGAATGATATAGTTGATAGACGAGAGTCATAAAGATTAGAATAGTCACTAACTACCTTTTAATGGGGTATTTTTTTCAAGAAATCTATGATAAAACTACCACATTACATTCAAGTTACTGACATGATCGAATTTTCAAGACTAGTATGTGCATTTGAAAGAGTTCCCCGCACATCTTTTTCATTTGATCTTGATGGTCAACATGTTATTTCTGTCCAAATGGATCTTCTTAAAGAAAAACCAGTGATCTATTTTACTCCGATAGATAAGATTGGTCATTATCTTTCATATGGTTTTAAGGGAGGGAAAGAAGATTCTGAGATTGTTAATACCATCACAAATCCTACATATCTTTATTCACCAATTGTTAGAGTAAAATCATTACCTCCATCTCTAAAACCGGAAACAAATAAAGAATTAGAAGTAACTTATGAGCCGCTTGAGCTTGAAGATATTACAAGTTTGATAAAACTAAGCTATGGATTTGAAGAAGCTCCTTTTCCGCTTTTTACTTTTCAAAATGGAACAAATTGGATGATGGGCGTCTTTATGAATTTTAATGAATCAGATGAAGTATCATATTTCTGTCACGTCAAATTAGATAGTGAACCAACAAAACCTTTTTTGAAATATTCAAGTAAGGATGGATTGGAACCTACTTTTGTAAGTGCTATAACCGAACATGGTTATTCTTATCTTAAAGTAATAAAACTAAAAGATAAACATCCTCTAGTTAAATTATGACTGATTATAGAACAAGAATAAGAGAATCTGCATCTGGTAAAAGCAGAATCATACTGGCAAACGATTTAGAAAACCCATCGATTCAGAAACTAGAAAGTAATACCATAAAAAACATAAAAACATTAAACAAATTTCTATGTGCAATAAAATTTAATTTTCATCTGATCTTACCACTTGGAATGAAAAGTCTTAAAAAAATAAATTGTGTTGCTCATGATGCAGGCCTACAAACTATTGCAGATATAAAATTAAATGATATTGGAAATACAAATAAAATTACCACTGAAAAATTATGGCAAGCAGGATTTGATGCAGTAATTGTAAATCCAATAATGGGCTCAGAAAATCTACAAAGTCTTATTGAATCTGCACATGAAGATGATCATGGGATCATAACACTTGTTCATATGAGTCATCCCGGCGCAAAATTAGGATATGGTCTTACTGTATTACAGAATAAAAAAACATTAAAAATTAATGAATTATTTTTGGAATGGTCTTGTTCAATGAAAGCAGATGGCATTGTAGTTGGTGCAACAGTACCGCAAATAATAAAATCATGCTATAAAAAGGCAAAAGGACGATGTGAAATTTACTCTCCGGGAGTTGGTACACAAGGCGGGGATCCAATCAATGCAATGCGATCTGGTGCGAATTATCTAATTGTTGGACGAACAATTTTGAATGCAAAAGATCCTGTTTTAGAAGCAAAAAAACTTCAAGAACTAAGTCTTGGAGTCTAATTTCCTATTTTTTTCATTACATTTTGTGCGTTCTTGTAGGTTAGTTTCTTTAATGCATCATTATATCCAAGCCAGATAAATCCTTGATGCTCATGAGAAATCTTGACATCTGCGGTATTTGTTTTAGCAAGAAAGAAGACAACCTCTTTGTGAACCAATTCTCCATCCCGCTGATAATGATACTCTACCTTATCCTCAAAACCATCTACAAAACTCACATCAGTTATGCCTGTTTCTTCTCTAATTTCTCTTACCACAGTCTCCCTCAGAGCTTCACCTTCCTCGATATTTCCCTTGACAAAATCCCAATGACCAGAAGGATAGTTTAGAAGAAGATACATTTTTCCAGAGGAAGTTTCTCTAAACAAAACTGTCCCTGCTGATCTTTCTTCAATCATCACTTAGGACAACTAGTTCAGCTACGTATTCTTTTCTACTATTTTCCTAATCTTCTGGCTCTTCTTTGGAATGTTCTAATTGCTCTCATGAGATCTATCTTTCTAAATTCCGGCCAGTATACATCCATGAAAACAAGCTCACTGTAAGCACTTTGCCATACTAAAAATCCACTAAGTCTCTTTTCTCCCGAGGTCCTCAATATCATATCTGGTGATGATTGTGGAAGATGTGATGTATAAAGACAGGACTCAATAACGTCTTTGTCTATTGCATCTACCTCAAGCGAACCTTCTTTGATCTTGACCGCAATTTTTTTTACAGCATCTACTAATTCATTTTGACCACCATAAGCTATAGCTATGTTAAGATAATGATTATCGTAATCTTTTGTAGCCTCATCTAATCTGTTCAAAACTTCTTTTAGAAATTCTGGCAATATCTCAACACGACCAATAGCTTTTACCCTCATACGATTTTTATGTATTCGAGGATCATCATACAATTTTTCAAGTCTTGCTTTTATCAAACCATAAAGATAATGTAATTCAGCATCATCACGAGCCAAATTCTCTACGGATAAAACATAAAGTGTTATTATCTTTATATCAAGTTCTTCACACCAGTCTAATAATTTTTCAACAGCATCAGCTCCACTAAAGTGACCATCCGTCTTTAGAACCAGATTCCTTTTTGCCCATCTCCTATTACCGTCCAATATTATCGCAATATGGTTTGGAATTATCCCATTCCTGATTTCCTTTTCAAGTTTATTGGAATAGATTTTATAAAAACCAGCAAAATGAAGCGCCTTTTCTTTTATTCCGATAATACTTCACCGCCTTTCTTCCTTCTATATCTACGGAAGAGAACTGAGGCAGATATCAGTATTACTACTAGTCCAAGTAGTAGAGGCGGGAGTAGAGTAAACGGGCTTTCATTATGCGTCATAATTGTTGTGAACTGTAACACAATAGGATAGAGTGTTATCAAAACAACAATTCTAAGTATGTCTGTTATTGATCTTATGCTTCCTTTGAACCAACTGCTTAACAATGACCCTCCGAACATAGATCCTACGCCCATCCACAAAAATGGTAACATTCCAGAAACAAAAGTACCGACTACCACTTTGTCTGTGGCTAGTTTCAATATGTCTGGTTTTGCCGTAATTATCTCCGGATTAACAGCTCCTAATCCAGAAGGTATTGAAACTAGAATCAAAAGTATGCCAGTTACCATTGTAAATGTTCTAATGAATCCTGCAGGTGTAGGCTTTACCCAATGTGACCAAGCTCGGTCTACATCAAAAGCTCTGATTAGAAATGCTCCGCCAAGAATGCTTACTAAAACTGCAAAAATTTCTCGAGTCATTCCAAGTACTGTAGCGATTCCTCCAATCAAAAGCAAAATTCCTGGGACTCCAAGGAAAAATTTTGAATATTTTGAATCAAAAGCAATTGCTTTCAAATATCTTCCAAAAACTGCATATGAGTATTCTACGCTTCTGCTAGCCCGCATGACAACTCTACGAACTGAAACAATGGGTAATACATTTTGAATTATTGGAATCACACTTTCATCATCTTCACCATCAGAAACAATGACTGCTCCATTGGCAGTATATTTTTCCATAACTGATTTTACTTGTAATACTATTTTTTCATCAGCTTCGACTCCTCTGTTTTCTGTACCGGAAACAAGAATTACTTCTGCTTGATATCCCTTACTTACTAGATCTTCGTAGGTTTTTACTGCTGCAAAAATTGAATTAGAATCGGCATCTTCAGGATCTTCTAATGCAAGTCTCTGTGCTGCATCAATACATGCATTTCTGCCAACAATTGGTGTGACAACTCCTGCTTTACCGATATCATCATCTCTGTCAACACAAATTACTAATAATCTATTGGTTCTGCCCTCGATGGTATTTTTTTGCAGATTGGTCTCTTTTGTTGACATGGTATATACAAAAATTGTATTTCCTATTAATTAATCTAATTTATACATCATCAAACCATTGTTATCAAAAAATTTGACTCAAAAAATCGCTAATCTCATGGTTTTGTCTCATTAGCCTTTATTGCATACGATTCAGATTCCTTTTTCATAGCGTCCAATTTTTGTAGTTCGCCTTGAAGATCATTAATTGAGACGTTGCCTTTTACCTTATTTGCAGTGACTATGGTTTCTGTTAGATAATCATTGTATTTTTTTAGTGCATCACCATAATTGAGATAACTCTCACGCCATTCCTGAGGGGCTCTACTTTCTATTATTTCAGATAATAGCGAATCTACTTGTGAAGACGATGTTTGGGCTCTTGTTATAAAATCATCAGGAGAAAGGGAGCCAGCAAGCATGTTCTTCCACTCGTCATTAATCTCATTGATTATGATATCGTGTCTTTCTTTGATGCTCTCTAGCTCACTACGATAATCAGAAATGAGAGGTCCCGAGTTCTCGTGTTGAGGAATTAACCACAATGAAAAACTGGCAGCGGTGATTATGCCCAATATTATTGCAGTAAGAATTATGCCTTTTTTTGTTGCCACCCCCTCCGTCAAGCGATGACGGTTAAAAGCATAACTGATTCTAGTGTAATTTTACATCTCATCAGGCACAAATTTGCTAATTTATGAAAGTTGGATCATTTACTCATTAGAAATAACAAAAAATTCTAATATTTTATAGAATTTCTATATATCTCAACTAATAAGTAAATTATAAAAATTCATGAGCCTCTAGCGTATAGTGAAATAATTTTTACATCGTCTTCCTAAATACAACTTCATTCGTAAACATGTGAAATGACTACAGCATACTGCGTAAAATGCAGGAAGAAAGTCGAGATAGCTGGTCCAAAGGAAGTTAAGCTAAAAAACGGTCGACCTGCAGTAAAGGGCACATGCCCGAAATGTGGCACTAACGTTTTTCGAATAGGAAAGCCTTAGGGACCATTTTCTTCTTTTTTAAACTAAATCAATATAGGTAGCCATCAGCGAGTTCTGTTATTGGCAAAAGGTGAATACGAAAAACTCTTAAAAAAAATCCAAGATAGGATTTCTGAAAATAAAAAAGATACTGGTTCTAGGTTTGAACTTCCACCAGTTGACATAATGTGGCAAGGTAATAGAACATTTTTTCGTAACTTTGCTGACTTTCCAAAACTTCTACGAAGAGATCCTGAAAAAGTTCTTCAATATCTTTCAAAAGAGTTTGCATCTCCAGTTCAAGTAGCTGGTGATAAAGCAGTATTCGTAGGAAAAAAAGATCCTCATGATTTTACTATGCTTTTGACAAGATACGTAAAAGAATATTTGGAATGTCCGACCTGCAAAAGTCCTGATACTAGAGTAGAAAAATCAAATAGGCTAACTTTCCTAGTATGTGAAGCTTGTGGAGCAAAATCCTCACTTAAGGGTCCATATGCATAATGGCATTTGCAGTACGAACAGTTGTTTATCAACAAAAAAGAATGTTGAATATTTGTGATGCAGATCTAGTTGGAAGAACTCTCACAAAATCAGATTTAACATTAAACATTAGTCGAAGTTATTTTGCAGAACGAGTTGTTGAGAAGGAGGAAGCAGAAGAACTTTTGCAAACATGTTCAATAATAAATATGGTGGGAAAAGAAACTATTTCTTTATCTGTCAAAATTGGAATAGGATCTTCAAAAGGTGTAAAAGAAATTGAGGGCATTCCATTTCTTTTGGTTTTTAAATTTTGACAAAACACCACAATTATATGTGTTCGAGAGAAACATTTTTTGATCATAGTGGGAAAACGTAAAGTTCTAAATGAAAGCGAACTTAAAGAAATGAAGTTACCAGAGGAATACGAACTTCTTGGTAGAGTTATCAAACTTTTAGGCAGTGATCATGTTTTGGTCAAATGCACTGATGACAAAACACGAATGGGTAGAATTCGAGGAAAGCTAAAAAGAAAAATCTGGATACGTGATAATGATGTCGTTACAATTGCTCCATGGGATTTCAAATCAGATGAGAAAGGTGATATTACTTGGAGATATACTCTATCCCAAGTCGACTGGTTGAAAAACAACGGTCATTTGCCAAAAGACTTCTAACATATCCGTAACTAATTTTACACGGTAAATTCAATTTATGATGTTGTCAGATGAACTTGAGAAGAAACTAGCAGAACGAATTGATCTTAAAGTTCTTGCAAATGAGAAAAGAGGGAGATCCCACAAAGGCGTATTTGATAGAAATAAAGTTGTAGATGACGTTCTAGACAAAACTACGATAATGATCTTATCAAAGATGATAAATTCTGGAATTATATCGTATGTCAACGGAACAATTGGTTCTGGTAAAGAATCCAAGGTATATTGGGCAGTGGATCCTTCTGGAAGAGATATTGCCCTGAAGATATATCTTGTAACTGCTACTAATTTTAAAAAAAGACTTCCATATCTTATCGGGGACCCAAGATTCTCAAGTATCAAAAAAGGAACCAGAAATATGGTAGAGCTTTGGGCCAAAAAGGAATTTCGAAATTTGAATCAATGTGTCAAAGCTGGTATTCCAGCAGTCAAACCTGTTAATCTGATAAGAAACGTACTAGCTTTAGAATTTGTAGGAAAAGGAGGAGTACCTGCACCTACCTTGGTAGAAACCGAAGTTACCTATGATGACTATAAG
>JBOGQR010000081.1:0-6550 GCA_050749225.1 Nitrosopumilaceae archaeon
GCAATGCGTTTGGCATTGCAAAAGCAGCAGTGCTGGTAAGAAGTATTGTTAATAGTGATAGACTAGTTATTTTACGTAATGTTTCGTTGTACATAGTTATTGTAATTTTTACAAAAATCTATCTATATAAGCATAATGGACAATTTGTTCACTTTTGCTTTCCATCTCATTTAATTTTGAATCCATGAGACAATATTATGAATAATTTGTATAGTGGGATTGTATATTTTACAATTTCGCCTATTTTTGACCATACTTGAAAGATTTCATTACTGCCTTTCACGCATAAGCGTAGCCATGGAGAACAGTATCACAGCAGTGACACATAGAATGGTTCCAACTAGAAACAAAATGATTGCAGCCATAAGTGAGCCAAGAAAGACTACCTGCTTGTGCAAATATGCATCAAAGAACTCATTGGCAATTATGGAACCAATTATAACAAGAGCAATTCCTGGAAATCCGTAAAATGGTATTGGGTGCTTTACTGAAACAAACTTGAGCGTGTTCATCAAAACTGCAATTCCATGTGGAAGTGGGTTTTTTGTTGACGTGTTTTCTCCATATGATATCGATATTGGGACTTCGGCCAAGCTCAAGCCCTTGTTTGATATCTTTAGCAAGATTTCAGTTGATATGGCCATCCCTGTTTCTGTTGGGTGAATTGACTCAATTGCCCTTTTTGAGTAGGCCCTAAATCCTGACTGGGAATCGGAAACTTTGAAATCAGTTACAAAGTTTGCAGCTGACGTTATTATTTTAATTCCACTCTTTCTGTATCCTGGTGTGTTTGAATTTTTGTCTAAAAATCTGGAACCAATTACTACATCGAGGTTGTTTTCTTGTAAGGTAGATATCAAAAGCGGAATTTGATCAGGATTGTGTTGCCCGTCACCGTCAATTGTTATTGTGATATCGGCACTTTCTTTTCTTGCAAAATCAAATAATGTTATAATAGCTGCACCATAACCCGCGTTTTTTTTGTGCGAGATAACCTGGGCACCGCTTTCTTTTGCTATTTTAGCCGTGTTGTCTTTTGAGCCATCGTCACACACTATTACTTTATCAGCATACTGGAGAGATTTTTTTACCACATCGCCTATTGATTTTTCTTCATCAAATGCTGGAATGCACACAAGTTTCATGATTTGTAAAGATCCTCCCTTTTACTCTTTTAATTTAGTTTGTGATCTGGCGTTGATTTTAGGTATCCGGATTTTTTCATATATGAGATGATCTGTTCAAGACATTGTTGTTGTGTGTTTTTTTCTGTATCCAATACAATCTCAGCGTTTAGCGGCTCCTCGTATGTGGATTGCAATCCGGTCATGTTTGTAATCTCTCCTGCCTTGGCCTTTTTGTACAATCCCTTTGGATCTCGTCTTATGCATTCCTCAAGTGAAGCTTTTACATATACTTCAACAAAATTTGGAATTTCTTTTCTTGCCAATTCCCTTGTCTCTCGATATGGGGAGATCAAAGGAATGATTGTTGTGATGCCGTTTTTTGCCAAAAGTTTTGCTACAACTATTACTCGTCTGTTGTGTTCTTTTCTGTCTTGTGGAGAAAAGCCAAGATCTTTTGAAAGCGTATTTCGTATCTCGTCGCCATCTAAGATATCAGCGGGGAGGTTTTGTTTTTGATAATACTCTTTTAGAAGTGTCGCAATTGTGCTCTTTCCAGAAGCAGGAATTCCCGTCATCCAGATTACAGGTGCTTGCATGTTTGTGGTTAATTTTGCTCTTAATTAGAATTTTTGATTTACTTTAGGCTTTTATCTTTTCCCTATAGTTAAAAGAGACGCTTTTTTGAAATTATTTTGTTCCAAAATATTTCTGCCATCAAAAACAAGTAACGGACGATTTGCTTTACTAAAAGATTTACTATCTAGTTTTGAGTACATTTTGTGATCAGATGAAATAAAGACTAGTCCAGCCTTGTTTACAACAAAATTTAGATCTGCAGACAAGGCAACACCTGGAGGCAGTATATCGTCTTTTAGTATAAAGGGATCATGCACTGCTACTTTGCATCCTTTCTTCAAAAATTCCTTTACCACAGCATATGTTGGCGAGAGCCTAGAGTCCGTGACTTCGCCTCTAAACCCCAAACCTAGAACAGCTACCTTTGTTTTTCTCAGGGGTATCTTGTGTTTGTCAAGTAAATTTATTGCATCGTTTACACATTTTATTGGCATAAAGTCATTTGTCTTTCTTGCAAACTCTACCATCTTCAGATGTTTTCCTACTTTAGACGCTGCATCAATGACAAACCAAGGATAGACTGGAATGCACAGTCCGCCTACACCAGTTCCAGGATAATGCAGATGACAGAAAGGCTGTGAGTTTGCCCCCTTTCTTGCCTCCCAAAAGTTTACACCAGCTCTTTCACAGAAATCTGCAAGCTCATTTGCCAGTGCAATGTTCACATCCCGGTATATTCCCTCGAATAGTTTTTCAGCTTCTGCATTGGCAAGACCAGACATTTTCAAAACTCCTTTTTTTGATATTATTTTTAGCAGCTCTTCGGCAAAATCCAAGCTTTTCTTTCCAAGACCAGCTACAACAGCAGGATAGTTGGATTCAATATCTTGCAGCGCTCTGCCCTCGAAAATTCTTTCAGGATTGTATATGAGATGAAAATCTCGCTCACCTTTTAGTTTGCTGTATCGCTCAAGAATTGGCAAGACTGAGTTTTCTGAAGTCCCGGGAGGGATTGATGGCGAGATCAATACTGCGTCTCCTTTTTTGAGACCGTAAGCTATGTCTTTACTAACTGACAGAAGAGCTTTTAGATCTATTTTGTTTTGTTTTAGAGCGACTGGCACTGCAATAATTTTGATATCTGATTGTTTAGAAGCTGCTATTCCGTCTGAGGTTACTGACAGTCTGCCATTTTTTAGAGATTTTGCAAATGTTTCAGAGATAAATGGCTCTTTTTTGTGCGATGTTCCTGCTTTTATCTCAGATAATAATTTTTTTGAAATATCAGATCCTATAACTTTGGCTCCTGCTCTTAGCCAAGCTGCAGCTAATGGCCCGCCAACATTTCCTAATCCATATACTGAAACAATTTTCTTATGACTTGATATCAGAGTACTAAGAGAATTGGACAATTTACAGACTATCATCGATACTACTAATTAATTGTGTTGAAAAAATCGCTTTTCATAAATTGTTGTCTAGGAGATTTTTCACTATTTTTAAATAATGTAATAAAGGCATGAAACTCTGTTATCATATGTATAAAAATAATGTTATTTCTGTAGTTATTCCTGCTCATAATGAAGAAAAATTAATTGCAAAAGCTATTGATGCTTGTCCTGATTTTGTGGATAAAATTATTGTCATAAATGATTTGAGTACTGATAGAACCAGAGAAATTGTTGAAACTTGTGTAAAGCGTAATTCTAAATTGATTCTGATCAATCATGAAATAAATCAGGGAGTTGGCGGTGCAATTGCTACTGGCTACAAATGGTCAAGGGACAACAACATAGATGTAGCTGTGGTAATGGCAGGAGATGCCCAGATGGATCCTCTTGACATGCCAGCTCTTTTGGATGCAGTAATAGATGACGGGGTGGACTATGCAAAAGGCAACAGGCTGTTTGTGGATGATGTAAGAAAAAAGATGCCGGCGTTTCGATATTATGGAAATCAGCTCCTGTCCCTAATGACAAAGATGGCCTCAGGCTATTGGCACATCTTTGATTCCCAGTCTGGATATGCGGCAATCAACAAGAAAGCATTAAAGCGCATCAACTGGGACAAGATGTACAAGCGTTATGGACAGCCAAACGATCTGCTTGTCAGACTAAATGTAGAAAACATGAGGGTAAGAGACATTCCAATAAATCCAATATACGGAATAGGCGAAAAGTCTGGGATCAAAGTTCGCACTCTGATGTTCACTTTGTCAATACTTCTATTCAAGAGATTTCTTTGGAGATTAAAAGAAAAATATGTTGTACGAAACTTTCATCCTCTGGTATTATTTTATGGGCTGGGATGGCTTTTTGGAATATTCACGGTTGCCCTTTCTATCAGAGTTCTTTACTTTTGGATACTATTTGACCAGATTCCTCGCATAAACGCGTTAGGTGCCTTTTTTGCCTTTACGAGTTGTTCATTGTTTAGCCTGTTTGCAATGTGGTTTGACATGGACCAAAATAAAGAGTTGAAATAAAAGGTAAGCTAGAAATTTTATTTGGTTAACGCTTTGACCTTTGGAATAAAACATACAACGACGCCATGTAAAGGATTGTTGAAAGCAAAACTGCAATTGACAATCCTACCAAGCCGTATAGTTTGCCAAATATTGCTATAAATCCCAAGAGAGAAACGATTCTAACTATTGCAGAATAGCCAATTTTAGTGGACTCTTGTGCTTGCAATTTGGCATTAAAAATAGATGAAAAGGACAAAGGTACAAGTGAAACAATCATAATTTGAAGGCTAAAAATTCCATCATAAAACTTGGGAAAAAATTGTTTTATTACCATCGGAGAAAAAATAATAACTAATAATGCAAGTAAGCTGGATCCTGCTACTGTAATGTAACTAATTTTTTTATAATTTTTGCCACTAGCTTCTTCCGGAAGTAAAAATGAATATAAAATCATGGGCAACATTCCCAAACCCACTAAAATTTGCATGTTAAATTGATAAATTCCAACCGAGAGCAATCCAAATAATGGAACAATTAACAGCTTGTCCACTATTGCGGGAAGGTTTAGTGACATATCGACGCCGAAATTATTGACTAGTACTTTGAAATTATTTCTAAGTTCACGAAATGATTGTATTTTAGTGTTTAAAGATTTCAAAAAATTAAGACTTCCCAGAAAATTACTAATAGCCATTCCAATCAAAATCCCTGGTACCTCAAACATGAAATATAGTAGAACTGGCAGAGCTACAAGCAAGGCACTTTTTATTATTGCAGTCCACATGTACTGCTTGTATTTTTTAAATCCCAGCAGATTGTGTTGATTTAATGCAAAAGATGATAGTGTAAACGACAGTATTGCTGCGTAGATGTTTATTGGGATCAGAACAATTGATGCCAAAGTGGTTGCAATGATGGCCATTACATTTGCCTGATTTGATAAAATGTGGTTTTCTTTAGCGGCATAAATCGTAACAGTATATGGTAATCCAAATCTAGAGACCGTTGAAAATACTCCTGCAATTGCAATTAGATAGCTAATTTGCCCATAATGTTCTGGATCCAGTAAACCTGCAAAGATGAGGTAAAAGCAAGCCTGAAAACCTGTAGCTACTGTTTGTCCTATACTAACATATGAAAAATTTTTTGCCGAGTCCGTAACCATGTAAACGTTCTTCCACGAGGTATTCTATATGTGCCTCTTTTTAGCGTTAAACATTCTTTCTCATCTGTATTTGGCTAAATAATAAGAAATTCTGTAAAATATTTAATATCCGCTGTAGCGATTTTTATTTACGACCACAAAGCGCGAAAACATGATTGCAAAAAGAGAAGACGGGTTTGTTCTTGCATATGCGAGATGGAAAGATTTTCCTAAACTCATCGAGTTAGCTAGCAAATTAGAGTCTGGTAAAGAATTTTATCAACCTTGGATGTTCCGAAAAAATTCACCATTAAAAATTAAGATTGGACAATTTTTGGCAAGATTGTCTCTTATTGAAGTATTTGGTAAATTGATAAAGAGTTTATTTCCATATGGTTATGCCATAATTTTAAAAAACTTGTCTAAGGATGGCGAGATAATTGGAGTTATATCTATTTATAATTTTGAGCGCCGGGGAGATGGAACATTTTTAGCATCTCATGCAGATATGGTTGCAGATAAATATCAGAACATGGGTTTGGGTTCATTTCAACGAGAACAAATGAAGATGATTGCAAAAAAAGAAAAAGTCAGTAGGATTTGGGCAGGAGTGCATCTTGAAAATGAGAGAAGCTTATCAAGTGTCTTAAAACAAGGTTGGCAAATTACTGAAGATAAAAAGGAAATTATCCAGAATGATAAAAAGTACCAAATTGTTAAGATAATAAAAGACCTGTAACAAATTGTAACTGATTTTCACTATTCAAAATATCAAATCAGAGTTTCATTCAAAGATAATGGTTATTATGGCATCATTTCTTCCCTAGAAGGCGGAAGAATCTTAATTTTTATTCTTAACTACGAAGAAATTTTTATGTATCTACCCAGTTAACTTCAAATAAACTTGTTTTTTGTACATACAATAGAGTGAGAAATTGACAAACCAAGTTATTGATATAAAGAAAACTGCCCCAGTAAGAAAAGAATTTCTTGTTTTCGGTTCGCCTGCAATAGAACAGCCTGATATTGATGAGGTAGTAGCTTGCCTAAAATCTGGCTGGATAGGTACAGGTCCACGTGTAACAAAATTTGAAAATAATTTCAAAGAATTTATTGGCTCAAAATATGCTGTCGCTTTAAATTCTTGCACAGCTGCCATGCACCTTTCACTGATAGTTTCTGGCATATCCCATGGAGATGAAGTGATCACAACTCCAAAGACTTTTGCTGCAACAA
>JBOGQR010000082.1:0-6396 GCA_050749225.1 Nitrosopumilaceae archaeon
AAAAAATTCCATGAAACCAATCTGTGAAGAATGTGGTCTTGGATGTTATTCTGTACTGGTTGCAAATGGAATGAAAGGCTAGATTATCCATAACAACTCATTTATAATAAAACGCTGTAATGATAATAATTTGAAACACAAAGATGAGTTTGCTATTTGTGTTCAATGTGCAAACCCAATAGAGAAATGTGTTTGTGTTTGTCCTTTTTGTGGAGAACGCGACAAATGTGAGTGTGCACTTGGTGACGCAGCTACTGGCGGATAATTATAGCATTGTTAATATTTGATCAATTTCTAGGTTTGATATGTCCTCTGTAGATCTAACATGGGTTATAGGCGGTCCTCAAGGAGGCGGTGTAGAAACTGCAGCTAACATTTTTGCGGGCGCATGTGCCGCATCTGGCTTGAAAATATTTGGAAAACGTGAATATTATTCTAACATCAAAGGGGAGCACAGCTATTTCGGAGTTCGAGTTTCAGATAAAATAATTCGTTCTAATGTAAACGGTGTAACAATGCTTGCAGCGTTTGATGCTGAAACAATATTTAGACATGCGGACGATGTTTTCAATGACGGTGCCATAGTTTACGAGTCTGATCTTGTGCCAATGAAAATAGAAGAGATTCCTACACTAGATCACGAGTTCAAGGAAAGACTAGTAAAATATCTAACATCAAAAAACAAACCATTAACTATACAGGGAGCGCTGGATGCAGCAAAAGAGAGAGGGGTTCAACTATATCCTGTCTCATTTAAGACGATTTTATCCAATCTGGCAGACGAAACACAAAATCCAAAGCTTAGAGGCATGTTTAGAATGCTTAACGTTCTTGCTGTTTCAGTATCTCTTGGAATTTTGAGTTTACCTTCTGATACTTTGCTCAAATCAGTCGAGTCTATTTTTTCAAAAAAGTTACAGATTGCAGAGATGAACAAGTATGCAGCAAATTATGCGTATAATTTTGCAACTGCAAAATATCCAAAATACAAGTACCAACTTTCACCAATTCAAAAGGAACCAGATACAATCATGCTTCAAGGTTTTCAATCAACAGGTCTTGGCAAGATAGTAAGCGGTTGCAGATTCCAATCATATTATCCTATTACTCCAGCTTCTGACGAAAGTGTCTTTTTGGAATCAAACGAAACCTTTGATGTAGAAAACAACAGGCCGGGCTCTACAATGATTGTACAAACAGAAGATGAAATTTCTGCAATTGGAATGACAATTGGTGCAGCACTTACTGGAACGCGTTCTGCAACATGTACATCAGGTCCAGGATTTTCTTTGATGTCTGAAGCTCTTGGTTGGGCTGGAATAAACGAAGTGCCAATTGTAGTAACACTATACCAAAGAAGCGGACCATCAACAGGTCTTCCAACAAGACATGGTCAGGATGATTTACAATCTGCAATACATGCAGGTCATGGAGATTTTCCAAGAATTGTTTATGCATCCGGTGACATGGAGGAAGGATTCTATGATACTGCAAAATGTTTCAATTTTGCAGAAACTTTTCAAATGCCAGTTATACACATGATGGATAAATTCATTGCAAGTACGGTTGCAACTGTAAAAAGATTTGATCCAAAAAAGATTACAATTGAACGAGGCAAGCTTTTAGAAAAAATTGAATCAGAAGATTACAAAAGATTTGCTCACTCTCCTGATGGGTTATCGCCACGCTCAAGGCTTGGACTGGAAGGGGGAATATTTTGGAACACTGGAGATGAGAGCGATGAATATGGTCATATATCAGAAGATTCAGGAAATAGAATTTTCAAGATGGACAAGCGTGCTACAAAGCTTGAGCTTGCTCTAAAAACAATACCGCAGGAAGACCAAGCTACAAGTTATGGTATTTCAGAATTTTGTATAATAAGCTGGGGTTCTACCAAAGGACCAATATTGGATGCACTTGAGATGCTAAAAAAGGATGGATTCTCTGTGGGATTTATCCAGATCAAGCTATTACAACCATTTCCAACTGATTACATCAAGTCTCTGATCAAAGGAACCAAGACAATCATAGACATAGAGGCAAATCATACTGCACAGCTTGGCTCTTTACTAAATGAACACTTGGATCACAAAGTCGACTATTATATAGTAAAATATACTGGAAGATCAATGACTTGCACTGAAATTTACGATTCATTAAAAAAAATACTACAAAACAAGGCAGAAAAAAGACAGGTGCTAACATATGGTGTCTAATTTATCCGATTACAAGACAGAGGTACATAATGACTGGTGTCCTGGATGTGGAGACTTTGGAATTGTAAATGCAATACAAATGGCACTGGCAGAAATGGAAATTCCAAGAGACAAGGCTGCTATTTTTTCAGGAGTTGGTTGTTCTGGAAAGACATCCCACTTTGTAAACGTCTATGGAATACATACTTTACACGGACGAGTCTTGACGTTTGCACAGGGTGCCAAGCTTGCAAATCCGAATATGACAATTATTGCAGCAGGAGGAGATGGTGATGGGTTAGGAATTGGCGCAGGACACTTTGTTGCAGCTGGTAGAAGAAACGTTGACATGACATACATAATTTTCAATAACGGGGTATATGGCTTGACAAAAGGACAAGCTTCTCCAACTCTGAAACTAGGATTAAAAACAAAATCACTTCCAGAACCAAATGTTAACCAAGCTGTAAATCCAATCGCACTTGCAATTGCAAGTGGTTTTACATTTGTTGCAAGAGGATATGCTTATGATGTGAGACAACTAAAAGATTTGATTGTTGCAGCAGTAAAACACAGAGGATTGGCATTTTTAGACGTCCTTCAACCCTGTCCGACATACAATGACATCAACACAAGAGATTGGTTTTCAGGAATGGATAACATAGACGAAATGACAAAAAAACCACGCCCAAGAATATACAAGCTTGAAGACACAAATTATGATCCTATTGTACATATTGATTCACAAGAGGAAGAAAATGAAAAGCTGACACAAGCTTTGATAAAAGCAAATGAATGGGGTGAAAAAATACCAACAGGCATATTCTATCAAAATGAGCTTATTGCTCCATATGACCAAAGAATTGCAGACAGGATTCCAAACTATCTTGAGAATTCTCCATCTGCCCAGGAAATCACATCTAACGGAAAACCGATCACCAACATCTCAGAGATTTTGGATTCATTCCACGTCTAAAAATTATTCAATCTGGACAGGAAAATCAAAAACTTAATTACCTCAGGAAAATTTTCTAGAAATTATAGTAAATTTTTATTTTTTATATTTTATTATGAATGATATTAGAGACAATCTAGGCATGGTATAGTCATACTACACAGGGAGATGGTAGACATCAATAACGAAATAAGTTATTAGCATGTTGAGTTTGAGAGTATTTTATCGTTGAATATATCAGAAGTAAACAAGGTATTTCGAAAATCTATAATCAAGGGCTATTTTGAGCCAAGCCTTTTGAATCTTGATTTCAAAAAATCAAATATCAAGCATCCGACAATTCATGACGAGGGTCTTATGCAATCACACTTATTACATCTTTTTTTTGACATAGATACAGGCGGTGACTATCCTGATGGGGATGAATGGTTCATGGCAGAATATCTCTTCCCTTATAATATAAAAATTCCAGATACAATGAAAGGAACAGATTATTTTAGCACAATGTCAGTTGGAGAAGGAAAAAACTTTTGGCGTCATAGGGAAATGATTCGTTACAAATATGGTAAATCAAAAAAACTAGAAGAGGCCCTTGAATTTTTAGAAAAAAAATATCAAGAGCTACAGTCAATGTTAGAGCCACTAGAAAAAGAAATCAAATAAGTTTCCATTCATTTTTTGAAAAAACATACGTCGTATCATTAGAATCTGAAGTACGTACATTCCACTTCCCTGCTATCTCATCAAATTCATAAATTACGTCAATGATATTTTGAGGAATTTTTCTTGGATCAAGCTGAAACGGAAGAAGCTCCAAAACAAAATCTATTTTATCAATTGCAGTGTTAAACCACGAATTCTCTTGTAAATCCATAATAAAATTTATGTTTGGATTGCCAGCAAATCGAATAAAAATTTGTAGCGTCCTTCCACTTCCCCTGCGTCTTTTTAGCTCTTTTAACAGTCCCTTTGTTTTGTCCCATCTTGCATTTCCGAACCACTTGAAAAACGCCTCATTAAATGCCAATGGAAAAGCAATGTCTAGCATTGTGGTATAATCTTCGTATTGTTGAGGAACAGGATGTTCTTCTACCTTAAACATACCATTTAACAATCCATAAAGTACCTCAAGTTCCCAAGGTGAAATCCCGTAATATTTTAGCGATGCTACAAGTTTGGAACTCATTATTTTTATTAGTAAAAAAATCTAATTAAAGGTTCTAGATTGTAAGTATGTATTTTATCAGATAAAGAGATCCAATTGTTCCAATTACAAATACCATTGGCTTCCAAGCAAAGACTGGGAAACTAGGTGTCTTGAGCTGGATTTTATAATTATCAAAGACAGTCTGTACATATTTCTTTATTCTTTCATTCCAGATCTTGTATTCTATTTGATGTTTTTTTAATAGCATCTCTACTTCGTAAAAGACAGGAGTTCTTTGGCAAAACAGGTGCTGCAAATAATCTCTTGAGACTTCTACTTCAGCCTGGATGGCAACCAATCCCTTCTTCATTTCAAGCAGTCTTACATGCATCTCCCATGGTTTTTTCAATTTTAATGAAAGGCCATGTCCTATCTGCAATGGCTGCTTATGTTCAAATTTGACATGGGTAAAGCCTTCATGTGAAAATATCTTCAATAATTCATCGACACTATTTCTGACAACGATAGTTAGCTGTTCTACACCCTTCTTATCCACTGATATTTTCTCTCTCTTGCCATCATGTAAGAACACTGTCTTTGGATATCTAGTCAGGAACTCTACCATCATAGCTCAACCTCCATTTGACCTCTATTAAAAGTATGACTGTTCTAGTTTTTCGTTCCTAGTCCACGAACGTAGACACACTGGTCATGTGATATGGTCATCTCATGTTGGCTTATCTTCCTGTCTGTTATTTGTGCCTCCGAGTTTTTTATTACACAAAATGGAGTGGCGCCAGAACCCTCTCCCATCTTGAGATTTGCTATTGATGCAAGATTATCAGCTACTGCCTGAAACGTAACTTTTAGTGGATTCCCAAAAAGATCTTTCTGACCCCGTATATCGGATATTGGCTCTATTCCTGCACATGCAATAGCAACGCCAACCGTACCAACTCTTGCAGGCATTAATCTGCTGTCTATAATTATGATTCCAACATGCATCAAATACTTTAAGAAAATTTTTCGTCGAAGTTGTTCTGCAACACGATATGAATCAACAGGATACAAAACTATCTTTCCTTTCTGTGCATTTGATTTGTCAATTCCTGCGTTTGGAACCATGATGTTATCAGCTGATGTAATCACAAATCCTGATACTCCACCAAAAATAGTGTCAGACTCACGTAGTATGATTTCTGCAATCTTGGGATTGATTTGAAATTTTTTACCGAGTGATTTTGATTCTTCAGATGAAAAAACATGCTCATAATCAATTACCCTACCTTGAGAATTTGCAACAAATTTGCTTGAAATTACGATTACGTCTCCATTTTTCAGGGTTATCTGGGTTTTTTCCAACGAACTAATCAAGGATTCAAAGAGATCAAACCTTTCTGTTTTTATCTCTGATTTTATAGGATAAACGGAAAGAGACATGATTATGATTTTATTCTCTTTACTTTTTAGCGTTCTGAATATGTGATTATTCAAATATGGATCAAATCATCATCTTTTTTTAACATAGAATTAGTTTATTGTTGTGGGATTATTCACCAAAAAAGAAGAATTTTGTGCTATTTGCAACAAGGGCATTTTTCATAAACATAAACCAAAACGTGGCTGGAATGTTGAGGGTCCACTATGTGCAGATTGTTACGTAGATGTAATGAAAAAACACTATGAAAAAAATAATGAAAATGAGTGTATTGTATGCGGAAAAGAACCAGGATCGTTTAGCTTATGGAAATCAAAAAAGGAATGGGATGTAAAAGGTTGGCTTTGCAAGACTTGTTTTGATGAAAAGGAAAAATTAGACAACGAATCAAAAAAATTCTGTAGCATATGTGGTACCAAACTTGGTTTTATTAGTTATAGCCCAAAAAAAGAATGGGGTATCAAAGGATATATCTGCAAAATTTGCTGGAATTCGAAAAATTAAGATTATAATAATACTGATTATTAAATTTCAAGCGGGTGGTTTTTATTGAATATTTTTGTAATATTCATTAATTATGGTGTCATCAACAAAATTTGACTCGTTATCTCCTGCAAACCTTTTAATTTCAAAAAAACTCAGTTCCATCAAATGGAAA
>JBOGQR010000083.1:0-6274 GCA_050749225.1 Nitrosopumilaceae archaeon
TTCTAAATCAAAAATTGCAGGATTTATAATACAGCCAACCTATGGTATAGCAGAGCCAAGTTTGAAACAGCTTCTTAGTTTTTATGATGCAGTTTATCCATATTATAACGAAGCACGAATAATTCCGCAACTTCATAAATTCATAGGTGCACCATGATGAATAAAGATAGAATAAAACGGCTAGTAAGAGAACTAATCGCAGAAATAGGCGAAGATCCTACTCGAGAGGGTCTGGTGGATACTCCATCTAGAATTGCAGACATGTATGCAGAAATTTTCAATGGTTATGATGCAGAATCTGAACTATCTGTCAAGTTCTCTGAAGACTCGGATGTAATTATTGCAAAGGATATTCAATTTTATTCAATGTGTGAACATCACATGTTGCCTTTCTTTGGAAAGATTGCCATAGCATATTCGCCAAACGGCAAAGTTTTTGGAATCTCAAAATTAGTTAGACTAGTAGAAAAATACACTAAAAGATTGCAAATACAAGAAAGGATTACAAAAAACATTGCAGATGAATTGTATTCAGAAGGAGTAAAGGGAGTTATCGTGATCACAGAAGGAGAACATCTTTGTATGAAAATGCGTGGTGTTGAAAACGATGCCAAAGTATCTACAGTTGCATATAGAGGAATTTATGACAAAAAAGAAGCTAGGACAGACATACTGAGTATGATTTACAATACCAGCTCACAAACTAAAATAATCTAATTTTTGAAAAAACTAAATAATAACGTCTAAACTACAGCAAAACATGGGCGTACACAATAATGCACACGTGCCAAAAGAATCGTTTCCCACATTCCTATGGTATGCCATTGAATTTTTTATCGTATTAGGAGCTGCTGTTGGAATTTCAATGAACTCAATGAGTTATTTTCAAAAAATAGGATTTACAGAAGACATGACTGACTGGATATTTTGGGGAATAATTGGTGCTGTCTTTCTTATCTATTACCTGATCATAAGAAATTTTATTTTGAAAAGGCCCATTTTATCAAAAATTTAAAGCAGAATCTAGTTTCTGTATTTTGTTTTATCATATATTTTGGCTTTAAGAAATGCAATTTTTCGGTTATTACATGATTCACAGCTGCCGCAATGAATTTTGGCATCGGCATAGCAACTCCAAGTTTTGAAGATTTCATCTCCAAGTCTTTTATAACCAATTTTTAGAAGATCACTTTTTGACAAACCTGCCATAAAAGGAGTCCACACATTGATTTTCTTTCTGAGGTTTTGCTTTATTCCATCAATTTCGCCTTCATTAAATGCCTGTTCAATTAGTCTGCTAAAGGAGGGTCTGCAATCCGGATATCTTTGATCCCCCTTATGGGCACCATATACTACTAACTGTGCATTTTTTGAAAATGCCCATGCAGAAGCAATTGAAAGAAAAACAGCGTTTCTTATAGGAACCACAATGGAATAATCAAACTTGGAAGGAATTTTCATTTTCGAGTTTGTGAGCACATTTGTTTTCTCGTAAAGTTCCTTCATAAACTCTATATTTACAATTTTATGTTCTTTGAATTTTAAAATTCTTGCAAAATGTTTTGCTATACTTATTTCTTGATTTGCCTTTTGACCATATGAAAAAGTAATTGCATAAAGTTCAAACCTTGATTTCAAATGTATTGCTGTGCAAACGGAATCCAGTCCTCCGCTGAAAATTATTATTGCTTTTTTCAATTTGAATGCCGTTGTTTTATGCCAAATAAATTGCTTGATTACGCTATAGTAAGTAATGCTGCACCACATAATATCAAGACAGCACCCATACCAACGCGTATTATTCCACGCTTTTGAACTATTTCTTTAAAATACAATATTCCCCAGGATACTGCAAAAAGGGTAGCTGTTTGAGAAATTGGATATGCTATTGTTATGCCTATCAGACCTACAGCAATTAACACTGATAGACTACCAATATTAAAAAGAGTTCCAGAAATGATTCCAGCAATAGTTTCTTTCTTGATAAACCTTCTTGCAAAGAAGAACAGGGGGATCCCAATCAGAAAAATGGAAAGACTTGAAGAAAAAAATCCTGTTTGTAGAGTATGAGTTGCCTGCATTGGAATTACATACGAACCTCCTATCAAACCTCCAGCTGCTGCTACTAGGTATCCTTTTTTTTGTATTGATGGGTTTCTAGCTCCATTAGTTACAAATGGTAATCCACATAGTACTAGTCCTATTGCTATTAATGCAAGAATTAATGAATTAAATTTTTCACCAAAAAATAAAATTCCCCATGTAAATGCAGCTATAATACCAAATCCTGCAAGAAGTGGCGATGTCCTTGCAAGTCCTATTAGTCTGACTGCATATAGAGCTAAAATATTACTAACAGTCCAAATTATACCTGATACAAGACCACTTAATTGTATTTCAAAACCCCAGAAAAAACCAACTGGTATAGCAAAAAGAAGTACACCTATGGAAGTTGCTCCTTGTAGTTGCCATACATTTGTGATACCTACTTTTCTAACTGATACAAAAAAAGTTCCCCAGTTTATAGCTGCAAGAACTGCAAAAAGCAGACCCAAATATATCAAGTTAGTTTCTTTGTAAAAATTGTGTTATAACTCGTTTTCTATCATCAGATGATTCATCTAAAGTTTAATTTCTAGAACATTAATTTTCTGTCATGACACCAAAATATCTTCAGGTTGAAAAAGATGATGAGATTGTAATAATCACAATAAACAGGTCAGAGAAACTTAACGCATTAAATCTTGAAGTAATGGATGAATTTGTCTCAGTATTAGATAATTTAGAAAAAGACTCATCAAAGGTAGTCATTATCACCGGCGCTGGACAAAAAGCCTTCTCTGCAGGAGCTGACATTGAATATATGAGCAGAATAGGATCAGCTGAAGCAGAAAAATATGCATTAAGAGGACATGAGGTACTCAACAAGATTGAAAAACTGGAAAAACCCGTCATTGCAGCAATTAATGGTTATGCACTTGGCGGTGGTTGTGAGCTTGGTCTTGCATGTGACATTAGGTTTGCTTCTCCAAATGCCCAACTTGGTCAACCTGAAGTTACAATAGGTATCTGCCCAGGGTGGGGTGGCACTCAAAGACTTTTACGAATTGTGGGACCTGCTAGGGCAAAGGATCTAATATTTACTGGACGAAGAATTGGTGCAGAGGAAGCTCTTGCCATGGGTTTGGTGAATAAAATAATTCCAAATGAAAACCTTATTTCAGAATCAAAAGCATATGCAAAAAATATAATAAAAAATAGTAGTTTTGCTGTTGGTATATCAAAGATGCTTGTTAACAAAGGGATGGATGCAAATCTGGATACTGGTTTGAAGCTTGAAATCTATTCTTGGTCTCTTTGCTTTTCAAGTAAAGAAAGAGAAGAAAGAATGCGAGCATTTGTAGAAAAAAATAATTAAAGTATTGTTGTACCTTTACTTGGTTTGCATATGACTGTTTGACATTTTGTTTTTGCAGATTTGAACCCTGCTTCCATAGCTGTGCAAATCTTTTTTACATTCGATGTCTTTGAGGCAAAGGCAATAACAGATGGTCCAGCACCGCTTATCGTAAAACCAAGTGCGCCAGCTCGAAGGGCATTTTCTTTTACTTGAATAAATCCTGGAATCATATGTTGTCTTGCAGGTTCCACTATTATGTCCCTTACAGCACTTCCAATCATCAATGTGTCTTGTTTCATAAATCCTGCTGTCATTGCTGCTGCATTTGAGAGGTTATGGATATGATCTGAAAGCTGGATTTGTTTTGGTAGAACACTTCTAGAAACTTGAGTCTTCTTTGGTGGTATGACAAGTTTGGGAATTGCAACACAAAGAACCAGATCCTTTGGTGGCTCTATTCTTATGATATTAAGTGGATTTGTTCTTACTATGACAAAACCGCCAAGTACAGAGGCTGCTGCATTGTCATAATGAACAGAACCTGCACTGGCTCTTTCTCCCATGCCTGCAAATTCTACAAGAGTCTTTGCATCAAGATTAAGATCAAACAATGCATCAAATGCTACAGCAGCGGCAGCTGCAGATGCTGCACTACTTCCCATCCCAAAGCCTGCCGGTACTCCTTTGTTAATTTTTAAAACAAGACCTGATTTGATCTTGAATTTTTTTGCCATTTCTTTTACAACCAATCCGGCAGAGTTTTTTTCTGGTACAATGGGAATAGGATCAGAAGTTTGTATTTTAATTCCGTTATTACCTTTTTCAAGTTGTATTTTGTCATAATATGCATCAAGTGCAAGTCCAAACACATCAAAGCCAGGACCTAGATTTGCAGTAGAAGATGGAGCTTTTACAATAACTTTAGAGACCACTACTCTTCTACCTCTTCTCCCAAGTTAAGAATTCTGCTTAAAACAGCTTCAAGGTTAATCATTCCTTCAGTAGTTGCATTTGAAATTGGAATTAATCCCTGAGAAAATCCACCAACATTCAAACTTCTTAAAATATTCATCACAAGGGTATAGCTTTCACCATTTGATTGTTTAGCTATTGCTTCCTCAAGACTACTTAGATTTGAAGACCACCTCAAAATATCTCCAATTCGATCTTCTATGAGATCAATTTTTGTTAGAACGTTAACAAAAGGCAAATTTAGTCTAAGTTTGATTGATGAAGCAAGAAGTGCCATTGAAACAAAATTAGTTGGTGTGGTAACAAGTGAACCGTCATGCAGAAATATTGCACTTTTTTGTTCAACATTAAAATTTTGTACAAAAAAAGGACCACTTGTTCTGTATGCAAAAAGTTCTATTTGTCCTGGCGTGTCAACTATCAGATAGTCTGGATTTACATTATCGACATCTCTTTGTAGATCATCAATTTTTGATGCAATCAGATCACTTGCCATTATCATCGCACCATTAGGTCCCAAATCATACTGTTTCATTACTGAGATGAGATCTACATAGTCTCTAACATCAACATCACAAGTATATGGTAAATTTTCTACTCCTGGATCCAAATTTAAAACTCCAACAAAATTACCGTTCTTTGTATAATAATCAAACAAGTTGGCTGTGAGTAATGATTTTCCAGAACCAGCAGTACCGATAATAAAAATGGCTTTCATTTTGACTAATAGCTATTTTTATGTTCAGCTTATATTTCCATCCCTGAATAATGCAGACAATGAATTGGAAAATACTGGCAATTCCAGTAAGTATAATTCCGTTTGTTTTAATTGCTGTTACCTTTAACATAAGTCTTGATTCTCTTTTTGCGATAGGTCTTCTTCCCTTTGTTTGTGCTGCACTTGCTATGTGTTGTAAACTGTTTACACAAGGTCTAAAATTCAATTATTTAGTAAAAAAATTTCTTGGGCCTGTAGAAGCTAATTGGAAAACGATTTCGGTAAGAATTGGAAGCGAGTTTGTTACATCCACCACTCCATCATTTGTAGGCGGAGAATTGGCTAGAATAATGTGGTTAAATAAGAGAGGCATTCCAATTGGTAAAGCATCTTGGGTGACGATAATGGAAATTGTTACCGAAGTACTAGTAGCAGGAACCTTTGCTCTTACTGCAGCTGCATTTTCATTTCTTAATGGTGCATATGTTATTGGGATCGCAATAGTTGCAATAAGTCTGCCTGTCACTGGATTGTGGTGTACATTATTTTTTTTATCTTCTAAGAGAACTTTTCAAATCCCTTCATGGGCTACAAAACTTGCTAAACGCTCTGGAAGAGAACGTATCGTGAGCTCTCTTGATAAAACAAATCTTTGGATGAAAGAGATTTGTGACATGAGTAGAGAAACCTTACATAACAAGCAAGCAAAAAAAGCTTTTGTTGTATCAATTATTATTTCTGTCTTTACTTGGGGATTTTATGGATTATCATTTATGATAATTGCAAACAGTGCAGGTTATGTTATAGATTTCTTTCACTCACTTATGGCTGCAATGGCTTCAAATGCTATAGGAAACTTGCCTGTTACAATTGGAGGATCTGGTCTCACAGAATTTGCAATCTGGGCATATCTTGGACACCTTAATACGCTAACCTTTGAGGCGGCAAAAAACAGTCTTCAATGGAATGTTGTAATAGGCTGGAGGATTGCAACTTATCATATTGGTCTTGTTATAAGCTGGATATTTTTGATGAAAATTGTATACCCAGGCATAAAAAATACAAAAACTGTATAGAAACCACTTTATTTTCAAAGACTCTTTTTTGTTTTAATGAATTATACTAACAAAGTAGTTGTAATCACCGGAGCTTCTAGCGGTATTGGTGAAGAATCAGTAGTAGAA
>JBOGQR010000084.1:0-6171 GCA_050749225.1 Nitrosopumilaceae archaeon
GGGAAAACCTGTAGTGGCGTGTAACATAGCCCAGTCCACTAATTACATTCTTCAAAGTGAGGAATCATTTATTGATGGCATAAAGACTGCTCTTGATGGCAGAAACCAGATTGGCAAGAAAAGATTTTGGGAAAGCGATAGTGAATCAAAACTTCTTGAAGCAGTAAATATCATTCTTTCTTCTACCAATGCAAACACAAGAACCAATAATGAACTTGGAGAGAAGACATGATGGGCAAGGTTGTTTTGCTAGCTGGTGGTGGAGGTCATACTGCTTATGCATATGCATTAGCACAACATCTTTCTGGCAAGTGCGAGATGGAGATGGTGGTACCTCAAGGAGACAAGCTTAGCTATGACCGGTTAAAGAAATTTGGTGATGTGAGAATCCTGTCAAAACCCAGAGGCCCCAAGACACCAATGACCGCATTTTTAGCTGGCCTTGCAAAATCGTTTTTTCAATCCTCTTCTATAGTCAGAGGCAAGTCTGTCATGGTAAGTACTGGAAGCAACTTTTGTTTGGTTCCAAGCTTCCTTGCATGGATTAATGGTATTCCAACGATAAATATGGAAAGCTCTGTTAGGTTTACAAGGGCGGCAAAAACAGTCAAGATACTTGCCAAGTTTGCAAGTGTAACAGCTCTCCAATGGGAAGAACAGAAGAAACTCTTACCAAACGGAGTTGTATTTGGGCCCATGCTTACCAAACCTGAAATCAAACCATACAAGGGCGGCTATATTTTAGTCACTGGGGGAACCTTTGGACATAAACTCCTGTTTCAAACTCTTGATTCATCTAACATTGAAAACGTTGTGCTTCAAGCTGGTGCATTATATACGCCACAATATTCCCAGAAGCATCCATCATGGAAGGTAATTGATTACAGCGACCGCTTTCATGAGCTTATAGCAGGAGCCGACGTTGTTGTTACTCATTTTGGTGAAACAATAATTGATTCAGCACTGGTTTATGGCAAACCAACCGTGATTTCGGTCAATCCTGAATGGACCAGAACTATAGGACTAGAAGACGCTACTATGTTAGCCAGAAAAGTTAATGGTGTATTGTTAAATGGGTTTACACCAGAAGCCCTCTGTCAAGCAATTGATACTGCTATGAAGCAGAGACCACCACAACTAGACAATGGAGCAGAGTCATTGGGCAAATTCATTTTGGAATTGGTAGAGAAGTAATGATAAAAGAGAGTTTGATCTAAATGGCACGTAATACGATTAAACTAGCACTAGTCTTTGGGACACGCCCCCAAATCATAAAATGTGTTCCAGTTATACGGGAATGTGTCAAGAGAAAAATTGACCTGACTTTGATTAATACAGGCCAGCATTACGATTTTGAACTAAGTAAGATTTTCTTTCAAGGTTTGCACATTCCAAGAATAAAATACAATCTTGGTGTTGGTTCAGGCTCGCATGGCTGGCAAACCGGAAAAATAATGATAGGTGTTGAGAAAATATTATACGAATTGAAGTCATCTGCCTGTCTTGTTCCAGGTGATACAAATTCAGCTGTTGCCAGTGCCTTAGCAGCCATAAAGCTCAAGATCCCCGTTATACATTTGGAGTCTGGGCTTAGAAGCTTTGATGAGTTTATGCCTGAAGAGATAAACAGGAAGGTAATAGATCATGTCTCTCAGTTACTCTTTGCACCAACGCGTAATGCTGAAAAGAACCTGCACAACGAAGGAATACCAAAGGCAAAGATTGAACTCAGTGGAGATACCATGTATGATCTATATCTGCTCGAAAAAGAAAGAATAGCAGCTGTACAACTGCCAAATGGAGCAGAACCTCATCAATATGTTGTCCTAACATTGCATAGAGAAGAGAATACCGAGAATCCAAAAGTACTGATGAAAATCTTAGCAGCAGTCAAGCAATTTGCACTACCTGTAGTTTTTCCAATCCATCCTAGAACAAAAAACAGATTGCAACAATTCAATCTCTTCGATACTGCTAAAGAGATAAAAAATTTGATACTGATTAACCCTCTAGACTATCACTCGATGATGAAGTTAATGCAAAAATCATTGTTTGTAATGACAGATTCTGGAGGAATGCAAAAAGAGGCCTTTATGGTGGGTGTACCATGTATAACTCTAAGACACAATACAGAATGGATGGAGACTGTCAAGATGGGAGCTAATGTTTTAGTTGATAGACTGACTAGAAATGAAATCCTAGATGCAATGAGGGATACAATGAAGGATCGTGAACAAATTATCAAGACCATTACAAAAGCCAAAAACCCATTTGGTACTGGTAGGGCTGCTGTCAAGGTGGTTAAAGAAATGGTAAATAGATTCTAGTGTAATCAAATTTGCAACAGTTTTTTATTGGCTAATTAGAGAATAATCTTGTAATCAGTAAAATTTAACTCAACCCTGATCAACAAGTAAATAATATCATGTTTGAATATAATGGACTCAAGATAAGATGGCATGGTCATGACACTTTTACTTTAGAAAAAGGATACAATATCTGCATTGATCCTTACAAACTATCCAAACCGTTCAAAGCTGATATGTTACTAATTTCCCATAATCATTTTGATCACCTAAGTCTTGATGATATCAGAAAAGTGATATTTGATGAGACAATCATTGTGACTGCAAACGAGTGCTTACAAAATCTATCTGATATTACATGTAAAAAGAAGTTAAGCCTAAGGCCTGGTGATGAAATAACGATGAACGGTATCAAGATAAAGGCAGTCCCTGCATATAATATCAACAAGATAAATCCTGATACACAAAAACCCTTTCACCCAAAAGAGGATGAGAAGATCGGATTTTTCATCGATATCAATGGAACAACAATCTATCATACAGGAGACTCTGATCTTATTCCAGAGATGGAAAACCTTCAGCCCGAAATCTTACTTGTCCCTGTCAGCGGCACATACGTCATGACTCCAACAGAGGCAGCAAGAGCTGTTGAAAAGATAAAACCCAAGGTTGCAATTCCTATGCATTATGGTACCTTAGTAGGTAGCAAAAGTGACGCTATTGCGTTCAAAGAGATAGTTAAATCTTGTCAAGTACAGATTCTTTCAAAAGAGTAATAAACAGAGAAAATGGCATCACACTAAGTTGATGCAAGACACTAAACTATTTAGAGTTAGAAACTTTGATTTTCACTTACATCATCTACTTGTAATAGGAATTTTAATAATATCATTTTCCATTTCTATGATGGTAAGATCGCAAGCAGCTGACTATGGCTTCCAATTAAACGAATTCGATCCGTTCTTCAATTATCGAGCAACTCAATACTTGTTAGATAACGGTCTCAATGCATACGTTCATTGGCACGATACTATGAGCTGGTACCCGCAAGGAAGAGATGTATTTGCCACCTCTCAGGTCCCGCTTCACGTTACCGATGCAGTCTTGTATAAAATCTTTGGTGGAGGTATGAGCTTGTATGATTTTACTATAATATTTCCATTAGTCTTTGGTTCTTTAACTACAATTATTGTATTTGCCCTGGTTCGGGTTCTTGGAGGTACAACAGCTGGATTGTTTGCCTCTTTATTCTTTGCAATATCTCCTCCCGTGATAGTAAGAGGAACTATTGGCTGGTTCAAATCTGAGCCACTAGGACTGTTCTATGGATTACTTGCTGTATACCTGTTCCTTAGTGGATTAAAGTCAGAGAACCGGAAAATTGCTGCAGCCAAGATAATCGGCGGTGGTATATTACTTGGTATTGGCTTTGCATCTTGGGGAGGCGTCGAATTCTTCCTAATTCCATTTGCGCTCTTCTTTGTGGCTCTGCCTTTCATAAGAAAGGATCATAAATTTTTGCTATGGGCAGTTCCATTATTTGTAGGAGTTACACTAGCAATAGCAGGTGGTGTCTTTGCTAGACCGGGACCAGTCTTTGTTTTTGGACTTAGAGGTCTTGCACTAATCGGACCCACGATTATAATGATTGTTATAATCATTATACAAAGATTCAGTAAAGAACAAGTTCGCATCCGTAACAGTGTTCTTGTCCTAGCTGCCCTCTTAATTATAGGAGGTGCAATACTGGCTTCAGGAGCTATCCATGGAGTAGACTTCAGATACCAGAATGCGATCAATCCGTTTCTGACATCAGAGAATCCCTTAGTGGATTCTGTTGCAGAACATGCTACGCCAAATCTTACTCAAAACTTTACCTATTTTTCAACCCTAATGTTATTTGCTGGCTTGGGTATCTGGCTTATTTTTAGAAAAAAATCGTCAGATCAAAACAATTCTTTACCAATAGGAATAAAAAACGAAATGACAGTCTTTGCATTGATTATAGGTATTGTTGGTGCTTATGCGGGAGGAACTTTTGCAAGACTAGAACTTCTCACTGCAACTTCTGTTATTATTCTCTCATCTATTGGCCTATCTGTAATAACGTCTGAAATACTTAAGAAAGGAACACAAGTACAACAAACTGATTTTTCAAAGAAAACACAACAAGGAAAAACATCTGATCACTCAAAGAAAGGAAACACTCAAGTAAAAAAATCAACAAGCACACTAGGGAGAATTACTAAAATAGCATTTGTAGCTGTTGTAGTTTCGCTTCTTTTGGTTCCAACTATTTTTCCGGCAAACGCTAATTGGATAACTTTAACAAAATCCCCTCCCACTATTCTTAACGGCGGCTCTAATTACGCAATTTCTACAAATGACTGGCCAGCAACTTTGGACTGGATAAAAAATAATACTCCGTCAAGTTCTGTTATTGCTTCATGGTGGGATTATGGGTATTGGATACAAACACTAGGTGGAAGAACAACACTTGCGGATAATGCAACTCTTGACACAAACACAATTGCTAAGATAGCAAAAATATTCCTCAGTTCGCCTGATGAGGCATGGAAAATGTTACATGATTGGGGTGCTAACTATGTTCTTGTTTATGTGGTAGGACAAGAATTCTCTTCAAATGGACAAGATCTTTATGTGCTTGGAGGCGGAGGAGATGAAAGTAAAAAACAATGGTTCATGAGAATTGCGGGGGAAGATTCATCAAAGTTTCTCCAAAGTGATCAATTTACGCCAACTGACTATTTCTGGCAAAACACTTTGTTAGGAAAAATGTTTCCATTTACAACAGTGACTTATTTTGATCCAAATACTCATGTACAATCAACTACATATCAAACTGGATACATAGCTGTTTATTCTAAAACAATAAAATATCCAGCTGATGGTGATGGACCTCTAAAACTTGTTTATGCATCACCTAGTCTTAACAGCACTAACTCTGGTATTGTTTCAGGAGTGTTGTTATATCAAGTCAATCCAAACTATGTATCACAACCAAGTAATACTAATCAAGAGATAAAACCTCAAGTTAATTCTACAAATGTAAATCCAACAAGTGTGAATCCAAGTGATGTGGGTGTAATTTCTACAAAGTATGGAAACATTGTCATTAAATTCCGAGATGATGTTGCTCCAAAAACTGTAGCAAACTTTGAAAAACTTGCAAAATCTGGATTTTATGATGGAACGATATTCCACAGAATAATTCCGGGTTTTGTTATTCAAGGCGGTGACCCAAATACGAAAAATGGTTCACGTAATACTTGGGGAACAGGTGATGCAGGATATACAATTCCGCCTGAATTTAGCAATAGTCTAAAATTTACAAAATATACTATAGGCATGGCTCGTGGTTCAGATGTTAACAGTGGAAGCTCTCAATTTTTCATAATGCTTGGCGATACTCCAAATTTAGATGGTAAATATACAATATTTGGCCAAGTCATTTCTGGACAAGATGTAGTTGATAAAATTGGAGCGATTAAAACAGATCCAGCCACAGACCAGCCATTAGATCCTGAGGAAGCACGTATGAGTAAAGTGATTATTCAATCCCAAGAGACACAATCTACAACATCTACAAACACATCATCAACTGGTTAGAAATAAAATAAGTTACTTGTAACGATCAGAAATTCTATATCTTGCATATTTGTCATCTGGGGAATATTTTCCAGGATGAACTGTTACAGTTTTGTTTCCACATTTTGGACAATCTTCTTTTAGTGTATATCGTTTACAGTCAGGACATTTACGCATCTGAAATCGCATGTTTATCCCTCACGTGTTTTCTTTGATTCTTCCCTAGTGAATTTGAAGGTGCCACCTTTCTTTTCTA
>JBOGQR010000085.1:0-6163 GCA_050749225.1 Nitrosopumilaceae archaeon
TACAAGACCAATTACAATGCCATTCTCAATAGAAGTACCTGTGTTAATTTTAGTGGTGGCAGGATGTAAAATAACTGTAGCACCTTGTTTTGCAAGTTCTACCCAGTTTTCCCTTTTGTTTTTAATCGGCATGCCTATTATTTCATTATAAAATTTTACAGATTTTTCTAAATTTGATACTGCAATTATTACGCTGCCAAGGTGTTTTATGTTCATAGTGAGGTTTGAATATACTTTGTTAAAAACCCTTATGCTATACTACCTGAACCATTGTTTCCGTTCTTTCTACCCCTTTGATATTTTGAATCTCTGAGGTAACATCTTTTATCTGCGGCAATGATTTGACTTCAATTAAAGCTACTGCGTCAAATTGACCGCTTACTGGAAATGAATCGTATACAGATTTTACCATTCGCAACCTTGCCGCAATAAGTTTTTTTGGAGATTTTACAAGTACTACTGCTTTTACCATCCCAAGTTTACCTCCACCTCAATCAGAGTTTCAGTGGTAACAATTTCCCTAATCTTTTTAAAATCAATTACAACATTGTTGATTTCATCAATTGTTCCTTGAAGAACTACAGCGATATCAGCTCTGCCTGTTACAATCATTATTTCTCGTACTACTTTTCGAATTTTTCTAAGTGCCAGTATTACATTATCTACCTTACCTGGTTTGACAGCAATTAGACAAAGTGCACGCATCAATAGTAATATCGTTCACGTACGGATAAGTATGATCTTTTAAAAAAATCCATACAACATACCAATTGAAATTAAACAAAATATGAGAATTAATCTTCCGATGCTTCTTGAGAACGTGCCTCTTCAAGATATGCTTTTCGCGCCTCAAGCTCTGCTTCCTTGTCCATGTTTGCATCATCTTCTACTACGATAATTCCCGCATCATCACTAGAAACCAAATCTTGTTTTAGTTTTGGCTTAGCCTTTGCTGGTGCCTTTTTCTTTTTTTCACTAGGGCTCTTTTTCTTTGTCTCTTTTTTCTTATCCTTTGCCAATGACGATTAACCAAAATTGGAGACCATATTATTAAACTTGTCTCAAGATTGTTCGTCCCGATCATGTGATCGAATTAATAAAATTCAGTGCCGCCGGCGGGACTTGAACGCGCGACAGCTCGGTCTTCAGCCGAGTGCTCTCCCGGGCTGAGCTACGGCGGCACATCGAAATATCCAATTTTCGGGGAATTAAAGTGTGTCTTTATTTTTTCCAAGCAATGTCTTTGATCATTTTTCTTTTATTGATAACACGGGCTATGACAAAAAGTAAGTCTGCTAATCGGTTTATGTAAATCTTACATGTCTTGTTTATTTCTTCAATTTCTGCCAAATATACAATGCCGGTTTCTGCTCTACGTGATATTGCACGAGACATGTGTATTTGTGATGCGATTTGATCCCCTCCAGGCAATATGAAATAAGAAATCGGACTCAATTCCATTTCTAGTTTGTCTATACCAGATTCAAGGAACTGAACCATATCATCTGTAACTCTGTTTGACATATTTTTTAAATCTGGGTTGGCCAGATCTGCACCAACTACAAACAAATCGTTTTGAATTTTTGTAAGCAAATTAGCAATATCTGCATCTAATTTGAATGAAAGTGCAATTCCAAGTGAAGAGTTCAATTCATCCACTACACCATATGCAATTATCCTAGGACTTGATTTTCGTACGCGATTACCTCCAATTAGACCTGTAGAACCATCATCACCAGTTTTCGTATAGATTTTTACCATTGATTGATTGGTAGTTTCGATGTTTTTATCTTGTTCGAATTATTTAATAGTACAAATAGTTCGGTTAGAACATGTCAAATTCATCATATATTCATTACAAATTACATTTAATTTGCAAGAATGCACTTAAAAAAGAACAGGCAAAAAATTCATTACATAAAAATAAAAAGGAATTTTAATGTTATTTGATTTTTTTTATATCGCATCAGAACTAAAAAAAACTCCTCGTAAGGGATGGAAAGACAAAATCGGCATCCAACATCCTGAATCAGTAGCAGATCATTCATTTAGTGCAGCTGTTATGGCCATGGTTTTTTCAGATTTGAAAAAACTTGATACCGAAAAAATGTTAAAGATGGCATTACTACACGATCTTTCAGAATCTATTACTGGAGATTTTACACCAGAAGAAATTTCTAAAAATGATAAAAAAGAAATCGAAAATCAAACAATGAGCGAGATTCTTTCAAAATTACCATCAGAAATTTCAACTGAGTATACAAAAATATGGAATGAATTCCAAGATGCAACTTCCAAAGAATCAACACTGATGCATGAGATTGATCGTCTAGAAATGGCAATACAATCTTTAAAATATAATGCAGAAGGTCATCCTAGAGATAAGCTTGCATTGTTTTTTGAATCTGCAAAAAAGGACATAAAGAGTAAAGAGATTCTAGAAATTTTAGACGCGCTATCCTATAAATAACAAAACATCAATTCAGTTTGTATGCAGTATTTTGTAGCCCTCAAGATTGGTGAGAAGCGTGTCAAGGAAGCAAGAACACACCTAAACAAATATGCAAATGGCACTGCAATGCCAGCTCTTGCATTAAAAGATAATAAAACAAATGTCTGGGAACCTGTTGGTGAAGAAAATTTGTATGCTGTACTAAATGATGGTGGAGGATATGTGTTAACAGATGTAAGTGGATACATGGTGGTTTTATGCGATAAAAATGGTATTTCAAAAGCTATTGCAAGAGGACTAGATATAGAACGTAAAGATGCAATAGTGAAAATGTTGCAAGCAGACAATCTTCAAGAGTTCAAAGGTCAAGTATCACTTCCAGTATGATACATAATTAAAAATAAACGAGATTAAATCCATTTTAAATTCATTAAACATTAAATTAGTACATTTACTGAATCCTAGGAATGGCAAAGAAATTTGAACATGAGATAGAGGTCAAAGGTCATCTCATAGATTCAATGATACTTACAAAAATATTTGATGTCATAATGGACTTGGATGGAGAGTTCCAAGTACAGGAATTTCGAGTAGGAAAAAGAAAAAAAGATGAAAGCTATGCAAAGCTTCTCGTTCAAGGCAAATCACAAAAACATCTTGATGAGATTCTAGAATCCGTATATCGTGCAGGTGGTACTTCAAAGATACAGCAGGAAATCAAGCTACAACCAGCACCAAGAGACATGGTGATGCCTGATGATTTTTACAGTACAACAAACAATCGTACCGATATTTTCTACAAGGATCTATGGATAAGGGTAGAAAACATGATGATGGACAAATGCATAGTAGTTAAAGGAAACCGAGCTTGGTGTTCTCCTATTCGCGAAATTAAAAAAGGAGACATGATAATTACTGGAGAAAGAGGAATAAGGATAACACCGCCTGAAAGACCAAGAGAGGGAGTCAATCTTTTCCAGTTCATGGGGAGTAGCAGTTCAAGTGAGCGTCCTACACAACATATTGCAAGAAAAGTTGCACATGACATATACAAGACAAAAAAAGAAAATGGCAAAATTATACTAGTAGGCGGTCCTGCAATTGTACACACTGGTGCGTCTGACTCAATTGCAACCCTGATAAGACTGGGATTTATTGATGCAGTACTTGCAGGAAATGCACTTGCAGTACATGATATAGAATATTCCACGCTTGGAACTTCACTTGGAATGAATGTTCGCAATGGAACACTAGCAGTAAGAGGACATCGTAATCACATGCAAGCAATAAATTCAGTTTTCAAAGCAGGCTCTATACCCAAAATGGTTGCAAATAAGACACTTACAAAAGGAATAATGTATGAATGTGTAAAAAGAAAAATACCATTTGTCCTGGCGGGTTCGCTACGTGATGATGGCCCGCTTCCTGATGTCATACCTGACATGACAGTTGCACAAAAAAAATACAAGGAGATACTCAAGGATGCAAAAATGGTGATAATGATATCAACTATGCTTCATTCCATTGCTACTGGCAACATGTTACCAGCTGAGGTAAAAGTGATTGTAGTTGACATCAACCAACCAACAGTAACTAAACTGATGGACCGTGGAACATGGCAAGCTCTCGGCATAGTCTCTGACGTTGGTGCATTTTTGCCTCTCGTAACACAAGAGATTCAGAAGCTGATCAAATAGATTTTTGAATTATTTTGTGTACTTCAGAGTCATCAACTTGATCAAATATATGATAAAAATCACTGACTGCATTGAAAACATACGGAGATTGTAAAACCACTACATCATCTGCTATTTGATTTAGTTTATCAACAGTTTCTTTGGGTCCAACAGGTATTGCTATGATGAGTTTTTTTGGTTTTTGTTTTTCTATCCATTGAGCAGCTACAAGCATTGTTGCGCCTGTAGCAACTCCATCATCAACTAGAATAATAGTTTTTTCAGTTAAATCATATTCATTACTTCCTCTAAATTTTGTTAATCTATGTTCTATTTCCTTTCTCTGTTTTGCTATTTCTTCTTTAACATAATTATCTGAAATACCTAACATTCTGGTAATTGCTATATTTGGAAAATAACTACCGTCATGCATCACTGCACCTATTGCAAGTTCAGGATTATTAGGAGCCGTAATCTTTCGTGAAATTATAACGTCTAATTTACAACCTAAAATAGAAGAAACTACTTCACCTATGATCATTCCGCCTCTTGGTATTGCAAAAATTACTATATTTTCATTTTTTAGCCATAATAATTTCTCAGCAAGTTTTTTTGCTGCATCAGTTCTATCCTTGAAAATCATAGTCATTATTTTTCTATTATACATTATACCTAACCCTGTAAAATTATTTTTCAATAAACAAAAGATGTTCAAAATTTGATACTATATGACTTTTTTAATGTTCATATAGGATAATTTCTTAGTTGTAGTATGAGATTAAAAGACAAAGTTGCAATAGTTACAGGTGCTTCAAGTGATATCGGATTAGAAATTTCAAAGAGATTTGTTGATGAAGGTGCAAATGTTGTTTTACTAGGTAGAAATTTTGATAAACTTGAGAAGGCAAGAAAAACAATAAAAAATCATACTACAAAAACAGTTGGAATTCCATGTGATCTTACAAATGAGGCACAGGTATTGCAAACAGTGGAACAGGTTTCTGATCATTATGGAAAGATAGACATACTTGTAAACGGTGCAGGTCTTATCAACGATCCAATACATTTTCACGAAATGTCTGAATCAAATTGGTCAGCGTTAATCAATACCAATCTCTATGGAACGTTTAGAATTACAAAATCTGTCTTAATTAAAATGCTAGAAAACAAAAGTGGTTCAATTATTAATATTGGTTCCATATCAAGTGAACGTGCGATTCCAAAAGTACACTTGACAATATACTGTACAACCAAGGCCGCAATTAACATGTTTACAAAAGGCATAGCAATAGAATATGCAAGAAAAAATATTCGTTGTAACTGTATTAATCCTGGTATAATAAATGCAGGAATGATAAAGCCTTACGTTGATTATCCTGAGGCAAGGAAAGTCTTAGAGGATAGGCAACCATTGAACAGAATAGGCGAACCTACAGATGTTGCAAACGCTGCAGTTTATTTGGCATCAGATGAAGCAAGTTGGGTTTCTGGAATCATTCTAAACATTGATGGTGGAAAATCTGCTTCTGAAGGATAATTAAAACAAAAATTATATAGTTTTTATTTTTATTCCATTCTTTTGTAAATTGATTTGAAATCTTCCGCAAGTAAGTATGCTATATTTTGAAGGTGTGTAACTTCAGTCATGTTTGTTTTACCTCTAGCTATTTGCCTCATCTGAGTCATGCATTTATGAATTTGATTATGGTCTGGAGGAGATTCATCAGACCATGTATTAAAACAATCTACAAAATCAAGACAAAAATTCAAGACTATTAATTCCCAGTCTTTAGTATTAGTCGGATATCCTATGCCTTTAGCAAAAACACGAAATTCATTACTTCGATCAATAAGAAGCATTTGTAGAGATTTATGGGCCTTTTTTAAATCATATTTATCTAGAGCGCTTGAGCCTTGCATACAAATTATATCAACATGTTTAATTTTAAGGATATCTTTATTCTCATAATTTTGCTTAATGAATATGAAACTAGAATAACATTAAAGTTCCCAGCATTTAGAAACAGTATAGAGA
>JBOGQR010000086.1:0-6063 GCA_050749225.1 Nitrosopumilaceae archaeon
CAACCATAAAGGCACATTATGATAGACTGGTTAACGTTGGACTGATCAAGGCAGTATCGCTTGATTTGGATTTGGGAAAGCTTGAAACAAAGACTGGTGAAAGACTTGGGCATCTTAGAGAAAAAACAATCAAGCACCACAGCATAAAGCTAGGCAAGGGCATGATCATAGACCTGTCATGTGACTATTGTAAAGGACCTGTTGACGGGAAGCCACATGTCTTAAAATTTGGCAACTTTGAGAGATTCTTTTGTTGTACCACCTGCAGAGCACTATACAAAGAAAAACACAAAACAAGAATTGCAACATTAGAATAAAAAAATGAGAGATTTTGTTACTCCAATTAATTTACTACGCATTTTATGTGAATTTTTGCTGACAAAAGGTCAAATCCAAATCCTAAATGGCAAAACAATTTTCCCAAATTTTTTAATTATTGAAAAATGTGCTACCGTTCTCATTGATAAAAATGGTAGAACCGGTTTTATTCCCACTTGTATATTGATTATTTAATGAAATTGTCTTCATATGTACTGATAGCACTTGTTGTGCTTGCCACTAGTGCACCGACATTAGCGCTTGCACAATATGAAAACGCAGGAAATGATCAGGGAATCATTATGATTCTGACAATCTTTAGTTTGACATTGTATGTTACCATATCTGCAATACTTGGCGTAGTTGGATATTCGATTTGGCAAGTATTCAAAATAAGAAGAAAGATCATAAAGAAATTGGCGTAATCTTTATGCGCATTTTTTCTACCAATTCATACTTGAAAATATTAGCAATAGTGGCACTTGTATTTGTTCCCGCTATGGCCTATGCTGATGATGATGGTGGTGGATTTAGTACCGCTGCAACTCTTGGTTGGCTAGCCATTGGATGTGGAATGGCAGCAAATCTCTCGCTTGTCGTATTCAAAATGGTAAGAAGAATTCCCGTTATGAAATTAGTTGGGGGTTCTAGTGCCTCACAAAGTTTGACACCCATGTACAAACCTGTGTTGAATTTCCACATTATGTTAAATTCTGTAGGATTCTTTGCAGGTTTATCCCATGGATTTATGTTCATCCAAGGACTGGATTATATCTCACTTTCATTGGTCATAGTCATGACTGTTTCAATGATTAGTGGTATACTTCTTCGATTCACATCTGGTAAAAATTTAAAATTCGTCAGTAGACTAGTTCACAGTCAAGTTATTCTTGCAGCATTACTGGTGACACTTGTTGCTTTACATGTAATTACAAGATGGCATCATGGAATCATCATGGGTTTCATATAGCATCAGATAACATTCATCGATATTCGTCACCGCAATCGCCTATTGCCTCAAACAAATCCCTTGATTTTGATGTGATATTTTTTATATTTTCATTGTCATCTTTGTCAAGATTCAGTGAAAACACTTGTACATTATCCGGCTTGTGCTCTGATATGCCAAGCCTTGCACCAATTATCACACCTGCAACAGCAGGCCTGTCCAAGATGTACCGCGTTGCAACATTTGCAATACTTGCACCGTGTTTTTTTGCTATCTGATGTAGTACAACCAAAAGTTCTTGAAATAAATTCCATCCACCCCAAGCATCAATCATGTTTTTGTATTTTTGCAAGCTAAGTGTATCTAGATTAGACCTTGCAGGCTCTGGTCTTCCCAGATATTTTTCAGACAAGAATCCGCCAAGCAGAGTTCCATACGTCAGTATCTTGATGTTATTTTTTTGGCAAAATGGAGTCATCTTGATTTGGGGTCGCTGGTCTATTATGGAATATTGCACTTGGTTTGATAGTATGTTAAATCCTTGCTCTGTCATTATCTGGATTCTCTCTGTATCGAAATTTGTCAGACCAATGTGTTGTATCTTTCCCTCATCACGAATCTTGAGGAGGTGATGTAATGCGTCAAGATAGCTTGTATCAGTATAATCCCACCAGTGAAACTGGACAAGATCTATTTTCTTTACATTCATCTTTCTAATTGAGTTGTCTATATGGTGTTCTACTATTTGTCTGGTCATTGGTCCGGGATTTGGGACAAATTTTGTAAATGCTTGCACTTTGGCTAGTTCTTGCTCTCCCTTTTTCTTTGCTAGTCTTCTTCTAAATTCACCAATGTATTCTTCTGCAGGCCCGTAAATGTCTGCCAAGTCCCAAGTTGTAAAGCCAGAATCATGATATCGTAACATCTCTGATATGGCAGATTCTGAATTGATATTTCCATGACCTCCCGCTACCTGCCACATTCCGTTTAGGATTTTGCATATCTTCAAGTCAGGTGCTAGCTGAAAGGTTTGATTTTGTGACATTTATGGTCCAAGCCTTGCGAGTTCTTCAATGATTCCCTTTACAAACATTCTATTTCCAGTCTGGTATTTTTCTTGTCTTGCAATTTTGGATAGATGAATCCTGATCTCACTGTCTTTTTCAAAAAATAACTTTAGTGTATTATAATGTAATAGTGCAACAGAGTCATTTTGTTCCAGTATGATTTTTTCCACTAGTTTTGTTGTCTTTTCAATTCGTAGCTTTGCAGGTAGCTTTGGAAGACAGTGTCCGAAGATCCTTGCAATTATTTCCTTATGGTTTTCGCCAATAACCACAGGCAGCCTGAATTTTGGCATGGCAGACATTTCTATCATGATTTGTTGCAACGGATTTTCAAAATCCATGCAGTATTTTGTCACAAGCGGTACAAATTGGTATGATGTGGTTTCATCTAATTCGTAGGGAAATTCAAGGCCTTTTCCTGCCTCTAGTATCAGTTCTGTCACCAAAAAGAGCAGTGCCAGTGGATCTCTTGTTGTGCGTCTTTTATAATCAACTGGATACTTTGTAAACATTTGATTTAATCTGGATAGTGTATGAGCGCAGTAAAGACTACGGGAATAGCCTGTCTTTAGCTTTCTTAGTATTTTAAGAATAATTAAAAGGAAAAGGACATAATTTTTTACGCTTATTATATGTGGCAAGCTGCGCGTCTCAAACTCGTCTATAAATTCATCAATTATTTTGAGAATTTTTTCCTGCTCACTCATCGTTTGGATAACATTTGCCCTTTTTTTGCTGCCGCTTGCGGATAGTTTTACTGACGTTTCAATTTGAGATGATGATTGTACGCTTGAAAATAGAGGCATTCCTTCCTGCTTTAAAATATTTAATGCATAATTAAGGCGCTGGACTCCGCCAACCTTACTTGAATGTATCAAATCTTCAACAGCTTTTATCAAATCTTCGGACATTATCTTTCAAATGAATTGCAGGTTAGATAAGTATGAGTTCAGGTAGTTTACGAGTTTACGAAAAAATATACAAAATATGCAGTAAGAGTATAACAGTTACAAAACTCCTTGCCAATTTTTTATTTTATACCTTTTATCTTGATGATATTACAGGTATGAAAGATTCTTTGCAAATTATCTCTCAAGACCAAAGTTAATCTGTTTGTATGTTATTCATTATAATAGTGCAAGAAAAAGATGAATTTGCAAAATTATGTGATAAAGTTTTCAAGTTAGATGATAAGATTCGTTCTGTTAGGGTAATTAACAATAAAGGAAAGTTGGAGGCAGGAGGTATGAGAGAAGGCCTAGTAGCTCTTGAGGATTATAAAAAAGACGAGATGCTATTCATGGAGCTTTCGCTTCGAGTGAGAATGCGCCACGAATTCGATGATGAATTTGGTCCGGTAGAATTTTCCCTATCCTATCGTGGAAAAATAGTTGTATGTAGTTTTCCCATGAAAGATGAGCATGTTCTTTTTGTAACTACGGAAAGACAGGTCGATTTGGGAAAGGTGCCGTTTGAAATTTTAAAATTATTAAAATAAAATGAAAAAAATGCGTAGCAAGATTATAGATGCAAACTCCTCAATTTTTTCTCAGATCATGGTTGCAAATATATGGAAATCACTTTTGTTAGTGACCAATTAGTTACAGTGATGTAATAATTCCCTGTTTCGTAGACTGATGATGTAGTATAGGAAATAACGTAAGAGCCATCAAGATGTGAAGTAACAGCAGTATCATATGTTATTCCCGATGGGCTTGTCAAAGTTGCCTTGACAGCAGTATATGGCTTGCCTGTTCCTGAAATGGTAATCATATCTCCTTTCTTGTAGATTGTCTTGTCAGTTTGTGTTGTAAATGTGGAAGGACTGCTATATGATGTGCTGCTATATGATGTACTGCCAGGTTCTCCAACATAAATTGAAACATATCTTGTTTGCCCCTGATTATTTAGATTGATACTCCAATATCCCCTTTCAGATGATTGTGAAGTAAAATAAGACAAATTGTAAGAGCCGTCAGATCTTGTTGTAGTTGAAGTTCCATATGTTAGTCCAGATGGACTAGTCAAGACTGCATTAACTCTGGTAAAAGGTGCACCCGCTCCTGAAACAGCAATTTGGTCTCCTGCTCCATATATGGAATAGCTAGTTTGTGCAGTAAATGGATACCAAGATCCAGATGATGTGATAACTGGTGTTATGATACTAAGGTATAGTGTCTTGGTTACTCCTAGATTGTTTAAAGTGACATGCCAGTATCCTGTATCAAAATTGCGTGAATCTGAATAAAATATGGTAAAGGTACCATCAGATCTTATCGTAGTGTTTGAAGTGTATGATTTTTCTGGACCTGTAAGAACACCAGTAATAGTAGTGTTTGGCACACCTGTACCAAAGACCTCGATTGTATCACTTGGCAGATACACAGCCTGGTTTGTTTGTGCAACAAATGGATATGAGCCAGTCAATGATACAGAACCTGAACTCTGGGATGATACAATCATAATTGGCTGCGAGGTTATTTGTTCTCCTGAGATTAGCTTGATCTGAAAGTTTCCTGGCGATACGGCACTTGGAAGTGGTATGCCTATTGTCAGTCTGCCAGATGAATCTGACGTGGCCTGCTCTTGAATTACTACAAATCCACTACTGTCAAGTAATTGTACTTGAACTGCTGCTTTTGGATTAAGACCAACAGCGGTTACGTATGCAAGATCACCTTGAAGATAAACAGACCTGCCTATTATTATTGCAGGTTTTCCAGACACACTAGTTTGCTGTGCCTGGTTTAACTGGGATTCCAGGTCAGATAGTTTTCCCTTGATTACTGATATGTCACCTTTTAGTGTACTCAGAGATGACATGTTATTATTTATCGAATTAATTTGCGGTTGTAATGAACCAATCTCTGCGGAATAATTTGATACTTGGATTTGATTTGGCTTTGCCTGAATGGTTTCATTTAAACTAAAAACTCCATACACTGCAGCGCCAGCTACGACAAAGGCCATGACGCCAAGAGTGATGCCAATCGCTTTTTTCATCACAACCATTTTGGTTTTAGAATATTTATGTGACGCTTCTCTTTGACCAGTAACCAAAAGTAGAAATTAATAAATAGAACTTTTTTTGTGAATGTACAAATAGAAATTTTTTTAAAGGATTGCTGATTTTTGTAAATCCACCGAACATTGTTGTCTAACATTTATGATTTTCATGTTGTAACTTGCGTGTAAACTAATGATTTATGCGTTAATGTTTTATTAAAAAAATCACATCATGATATAATGGGGAAAAAAGAGGCAGTTGTAGGCATGTCAATTGTAATTGCAATAGGTGCCATGTTATATTTCACAAACATATCCGATCTTGCGCGCCCAGTAGTTGAGAAGACCATAAATTCCACGGAAAAGGCTGCGTCCAATGTCACTGTCAAAGGGACAGATGTTGTGTCTGAAATAAAAACAGTTTCTGCTAATGTGCAAAACATAACATCACAGATTAAAATAAAAAATCCCTACCCGTAAAATTATTTTAGATATTCCAGAGTAATAGACGAACTATCTATTGGGATATCATTTTGATTTTTTATAGTAACATAAACGGTATGCAGCCCCGGACCAATCCATTTTGAGACATCTGGTGATACGTCTATTCCGTTTGGAATTGTGCTGATATTAGAATAGGTTACGTAATCTTCACATAGCTTTCCCTTGGTGGTTTGAAGTATTGCCTTGCCTTGGGAACACTCGGGATAATGTGTATTTGAG
>JBOGQR010000087.1:0-6028 GCA_050749225.1 Nitrosopumilaceae archaeon
CTTGCAGCAAAATATGTTTTAGAAGCTAAATCTCCACAATTTCCATTACACCTTGTATCTGCAGAAGAAAAAAGAATCTATGATGGAATATTTCGTGGTAGTGGTAGTGTGAATCCTTACGAAGTAAGACAAGATCTAACTGACATGATGAATGAAAAAGCATATGTCTTTAGAAACGAAAACGACATGGTATATGGTCTGAAAAAATTACGTGAACTAAAACAAAAAACATGGAAACATGTGGACGATAAGGCTAAAGAATATAATACAAACTTTTCAAACGTTATGGAGCTAGATTCAATGTTTCGTGTTGCCGAAGCTATTCTTGTTGGAGCAATAGAAAGAAAAGAATCAAGAGGTGCGCATGCAAGAACTGATTATCCTGATAGAGATGACAAGAACTTTTTACATCATACGCTAGTATACTATGATACAAAAGAACCTATTATCAAAAAACATCCTGTCACTATTACTAAATACAAGCCAGTGGAGAGAAAATACTAATGGAAGAAAGAATGTCAAATCGTGAAGGTCTAAGGGGAATGGCAAACCCCACGCGATATGGATTAGAGCGAGTTGCATATTGGTTACAACGATTAAGCGGATTAGGATTACTTGCATATTTGATAGGACACATTTATGAAACAAGTTCAATAGTCAACGGCAAAGTGGCATGGGATCAAATGTTGGAATTAACTCAAACTACACAAGGACATCTACTACTTACTTTGGTAATTGGAATGTGTGTATTTCATACTGCAAATGGAATTAGGGTGATGTTAGGACATGGTGGAATTGGAGTCGGAAAGCCAGGCCAACCTGAATACCCATATGATAAATCACAAAGATCTGCTATGGGTAGCCTGAATTACAAACAAAGGCTTTGTATCTGGGTTTCAATTGCACTTGCAGCCCTTGCAATGATGTATGGCATGGCAGTTTTATTTGGTGATTAAAATGCGTGAAAGCATAATAATGAAAATACATTATGGCACTGCTCTTGGGGCAGTGGCACTAGTAGCAATACATATACTATTTAGAATGACACAGAACTTTTCAGAATCACTACAATACCAAAATGTAATTGCAAATTATCATTTACTTCCTTACGCTTTAATGCTTGAAGTAGTATTGATTTTGCTTTCAGTTCATGGATTTAATGGATTACGTGTGATACTTTTAGAACTAAAACAAGGTATCATGTATGAAAAAATGATTAACTATGGTTCTATTGGTGCAATGGCAGCACTTATTGCATATGGTTCAAGAACCATATTAATGGCAGGAATGGGAATGTCATAAAATGGCCGTTGAAACAATTTCAAAGACACCAGAAGCTTCTGTACCTATTTCATCTGATTCTATAATCCTTAGAATATCGAGATTTAATTCAGAGACTGATTCGTCTCCAACATTTGCAGAGTTTAAGGTTCCTGTTCAAAAATGGACTACAGTTTTAGAAGCAATTCTATTTGTAAAGCAAAATCTAGATCATTCTATTGCAGTAAGATATTCTTGTAGACAAGCTTCATGTGGTTCTTGTGGAATGCAAATTAATGGCAAGCCTTCACTTGCTTGTTACACAAAAATCTCTGAACTAAACTCAAATATAGTAACTGTAGAACCGATGCATAATTTTCCAATAATTCGAGATTTGGCAGTTGATTTTACGCAAATGTTTGCAACTCATAAAAAAATGAAACCATACATAGTACGAGAAGACTCGGAAGTAACTCCAGGGACAAAAGAATTTTTGCAAACTCCAGAAGATGTAGAAAAATACCTGCAATTTTCTTACTGTATAAAATGTGGATTATGTAATTCATCATGTCCAACCATGGCTACTGATTCCTCTTTTATCGGACCGCAGGGTCTTGCACAGGCTTATCGATATGTAGCAGATAGCAGAGATGATGGTAAAAAAGAACGACTCAAAATAATAGACCAATCACATGGGATTTGGAGATGCCACTTTGCAGGTTCTTGTAGCCATGTTTGTCCAAAAGGTGTTGATCCAGCAATGGCAATACAACTTTTGAGAGGATATCTATTAGGATTTAGAAAGTAAAATCTAAGGCTTTTTTGAATTTGGACTAGCATTTACTTGACTGTTTATTGCCTCTGCCATGAAATGATTAGAGACATTTAACTTTACATCATCAACTCCATCAATTTTCAGCAAATAATCATGTATGTCTTGTGCTATTTTAAAACCAAAAATAGCTGGACAAAAAGGACTAGTAAGATGTATGTCTACTTTAACTGCAGAGCCGGTAATGTCTATGTTGTCTATAAGCTCAAGTTCCATGATAGAAACATTGATCTCAGGATCCACAATTTTTGTTAGTTCATCGAAAATCATTCTTCTTAATTCTTGAGTTTCTTGTGCCACGACAAAAAACCGTCTATGCTATATATAACCATTCTAATTCCTAAATTGATGTATAGAGCTAGTAGACTCGACGGTAAGCTAGATGAAAACACTCTGAATTTTCTCTCATCAATTTCTGAAGATAAAGAAATTACAATTTATGATATCTTGGGCAGTCAAGCTCACACCTTGATGCTTTTTGAAAATAAAATTATTACAAAAAATGAGGCTTCAAAAATTTTATCAGCGCTTGAAAAATTAAAAAAAGAAAATTTTTCAATAAAATCAGAATCTGAAGATATTCACGAGCTAGTCGAATACCTAGTAATAAAAAAAGCTGGAATAAGTGCGGGTGGAAAAATGCATACTGCACGTTCTAGAAATGATCAGATCTCACTTGACATTCGTATGAAAATACGTGACGACATCAATGTTTTATGTTCTTGTCTTCTAGATACTATAGAGACTCTTATCTCCTTGGCAGAAAAAAATCAAAATACTGTAATGCCTCTTTACACACACCTGCAACAGGCTCAGATTGGTTCATTTTCGCATGTTTTACTTGCATATGCTGATTCCTTGTTTAGAGATCTGGACAGATTTTATGTTACTTATGGTAGAGTAAACGAATCACCGTTGGGAGCTGGGCCAGTTGGTGGAACAAGCTTACGTATTGACAGACAAAGTACTGCCAAAATGCTTGGGTTCAAAGGTTTAATAGAAAATTCTATTGATGCAACTGGATCTCGTGATTTTGTTGCAGAATATGTTGGGCAAATATCAATTCTTATGACAAACTTGAGTAGAATGGCAGAAGATCTAATTATTTGGTCCACTTCAGAATTTTCATTTATTGAACTTTCAGACAAATTTGCATCTACATCAAGTGTGATGCCGCAAAAAAAGAATCCGGACATACTAGAGGTTATTCGAGGAAAGACGGCGCAAGTAATTGGATATCAAATGGGAATACTTTCAAACTTGAAGGGTCTTCCATCTGGATACAACCGAGATCTACAACAAATCAAAGTCTCTATATGGCCTGCTTCCAACATTGCGATATCTTCACTTTTAGTAATTGATGGAGTATTCAAAACAATGAAAATAAACGATCAGAAAATGAAAAAGGCTATAGATTCTGGCTATTCTATTGCACTAGATATCGCAGAACATCTTGTAAAAAGAGGAATGCCATTTAGGACTGCTCATAAGATAGTTGGACAACTAGTACAGACAGCTTCCAACTCAAAAAAATCGCTTTTAACACTTTCTGTTCAAGAAATAAAAAATTCGGTAAAGGACGATGCAATCAAAATTAATGATCTATACAAAATAATTCATTCTAGTACTATCACTTCCTCTCTCACTCTGAGGGTCTCTCAAGGCTCATCTGGTAGATCAGAACAAAAACGCATGATTTCAGATAGGAAAAAGAAAATTCAGGTATATCGTATGGGAATCAATAAAAGGACAAACGAGGTCAAGTTAGCATTTGAAAATCTGATTAAGAAGATAAAAAGTATAACAAAATAAGGGAAAATCAGAACTAAACCATAATTTTTCTAAATTTATGAACAGAAAACATGATTTTAATGTAGTAATCTTGACTTTTCTATTGATTTTGATTCACATGCCCGCAGATAAAAAGTTCTCGTAATGAGATACACAGTATGTATCAATTCGTACAACCACAATCCGACAAACCTAACTACACTGCAGGCCAAACCTGGGGGGCGTTAAAAAAAGCATGGCGAGGTTACAAGATTGCTAAAGTGCAATCAGATGCCTCAAGAATGACCGAGTACGCTAAAAAAATAAGAACCCTTCAGCATGATTTGGGAGTAAAACAAGCAGAATTTCCAGAATTAAACCTGAGTTAGTTAGACCTCCTTTTATTTTTGGATTGATAGAATAACTTGTGTTATTTGGAAAAACTTAGAATAAATGACTTGAAGCTATTTTTCAAACACGTTCAACTTTATAATGATAAAAAAGCGGGTTCGCGGGGATTCGGACCCCGGACAGCCGGATTAAAAGTCCGGTACTCTACCTGGCTGAGCTACGAACCCATAGCGAAGGTTGACAGGTGTGTATAATTTAGTCTTTTACAAAATTTTTTGATTAAAGGAAACCTTTAAACTCGGATTTTCGTGCAAAATATTCCGACGCCCTTGTAGTATAGAGAGGTGTGGAGAAATCCATTCCTCGTAAAACCCGGTCTAGAATGGGGCCCTGTCACGGCCTCGACGCGTGTTCAAATCCCGCCAAGGGCGCCATACTTTTAATTTTTAAAATTATTCCATTCTAAAATAATATCTAAACCCATAACAAATTATTCGCTGATTTTTAATTTTTTTACAATATCATCCAAAAATTCTTTATTTGCAGCAGCGATAAAAGATATTCTGCTTTCATAACTTAGATCTGAATCCAAAAATTTTCCAGATTTATCTATAATGTGTCCTCCTGCTTCTGATGCAATTAAATACCCTGCAGCAATATCTGTGATTCTTAATTTATCCCTTAAATCTACAAAAACATCTACTAATCCACGTGCAAATATTGCAAGTTCAAGTGCAACTGCACCAAAATGTCGTATGTGATTTGACGCTGAAATTATTGGAGATAATCTTTGAAGTGAATCTTGAGAAATTCCTGATATGTCAAGACCAACTACAAAATAGAAATGATATTTTTCATTAGTACGAATTCTTTTCCCGTTCAAAAATGCACCTTTACCTTTTGTTGCATGATACATTTCTCCATTAGATAGATCCATTACAACACTATCTGTAACAGAACTAAGTTTATTGTCAGTTGCAAACGCAAGAGAACAACAAAAAAATGGAATTCCTCTTACAGCATTTGTCGAACCGTCTATTGCATCCATAATGATAAACCCTTTTGGATTCTTAGAAAGTTCTACGCGACCACATTCCTCACCAAGAACTATACAATCAAATTTAATTTCTTTAAGATAATCTAAAACTGTTTTTTCTGCTACTATGTCTATTTTCCTTGATATGTCTCCACCGGCGCCTCTTCCAAAATCTCCACCAGATTCTTCTGTTCCTGCTAGATGTTTTACGTTGTTGTAGACTCTTAATGATGCTTCTTGTAAAACTTCTATTACTCTCACAAATTTTCTATTTTTTGTCCTAATTTATTTCAAATAAATCACAAGGAGCTCAATGCATAAATAGCAAAGTAAGATTTGCCATTATGTGAGTAGTAAAGACAATTCCATTTTTAGCAAAGAAGCACTTTTGAGCACAAAACCTGGAAAGGAAATAGTAAAACAAGCTCTCTTCAAAAGTAAAGGCTACAAGCAATTTGACAAGTACAAAAAAGAAGCAGAGGAAGAATTCCCAAATTTTGTCAAAAGATTCACTAACGATCTATTAAAAGAAATCAAGTCAGACTCTTCTCCTTTTGAAACACAACAAAAGTTTTCAGAAGAAATTGGCTCTTCTGATATAATGCTTGACAAATCACAGGTAGATAGTGTCAAATCGAGACTTGAAAACTATAAAACGTTACAAGACAGGGTTTCAAGAATTCTTAATTCTAATTTTGTTAAAATGACCTTTCCTGTTTTTAGTGCTCTTTATGACGCATCATCTGAATATTTTAAAGATAAACAAGATGCACAATTAC
>JBOGQR010000088.1:0-5972 GCA_050749225.1 Nitrosopumilaceae archaeon
TGAAGCGCAGCTTCAAACTATTTTTATTGCAATATCAATCCCAATCTTGCTTCTTACCCCTTTTATCATGGCAAGAAACATTAGAAGAGCCAGTTTAGGTAATTGTACAGTGGATTCTAAACAGTGATCTTTGTAACTTGAGGAGTCTTCCAATCCCCAATGTGATAACCATCACGCCTGAGATATTTTAGAGTAAGCTTGTATACCAGTTCATCGTGATCAACAGTTTCCAAAATTTCTGTCCATGAAACAACTCCGACTTCATTAATTTTTTTGGCAATCTGTGCAGAAACTGTTTCGGCAATTTGCCTACATTGATCAAAAGTCTTTCCATTTTTGTATGCCCTTGTTCTTGTGTCACAACTATCCATGTCATTATTTGTACACGGTTCAATAAAAAACATCTTTTACGTATAGAATAATAATTAGAGATAATACAAATTATTAGTTTAGAAATTATGATTTCAATAAATCCACTACAGGTTTTTTTATGGACGTTCAGGCGTAGGGAGCAAGATGTTGTAAATCTCTACAATTCACTATCTCCACTAATGCAACTTGCTACTGACAACAACATGCTTAATTTTGGATATTGGAAAAACAATCCTGCAGATCCACTTGGAGCACAAAATGAACTGTGTAAGCTGGTGGGACAGGTTGCAGATTTAGATTCTGCAAGTGTTGTTCTGGATGTAGGAAGCGGTTTTTCTGCACCTGCAACATATTGGAAATCACAGTATGAGAATATCAACGTCACATGCATAAACACCAATTTTCAACAACTAGTTTTATCAACAAAATTAGTTGGTAACAATATTTCAAACATGAAAGATAATTCATATGCTCTTTTACAAACTGATGACGTTAGATTTGTAAATGCAACTTCTACATCCTTACCTATTTCTAACAGCTCTGTAGATAGAATAATTGCTTTAGAATCCGCACAACATTTTAGGCCACTGAGTCAATTTGTCAGAGAATCTAGAAAAGTATTAAAAAACAATGGCATACTCATAATTGTAATACCGGTCACAAAAATTCCATCAAAACTAGCATCACTTGTGAAACTTGGCATCCTTTCATTAACATGGGCATCAGAACACTACAGCCTAGATTATGTCAAATCTGCAATAACTAACGAGGGATTTCACATAGATGAAATTCAATCAATTGGTCCTTATGTGTATGATCCCTTGGCAGACTATTACATGAAAAATAGAAAAAACCTTAGAGAAAGAATTTTGAAGAAATATCCGTCTTATCTTGAAAATATTCTCTATAAATCACTATTAAAAATGAAGCAAGTATCACAAAAAGGAACCATTGATTACGTATTGATAAAATGTAGACCAAATGATACTAGTTAGAAATATGTGGCGATACGAGCCAATTGCTATTTTATATAAAAAACACGCTCATCAAAGAATAAAAATTAATATTTTCAAGTATACAGGTATTAGAGATGGGTCTTTTTAAGAAAAAAGTTGTTGAAACAAAATGTAAAGAATGCGGTTTAGAGTTAAATGATCCTGAAAGACTCGAAAGGCATATGAAAAAAGCTCATGGTCATCCTTCCCAAAAAAACTTTGATGAACCTGGCAGTGGTGGAGGAATGTGGTAAAAATACTTGGTTGCCATAGAGATACTAAATAATCTTATAGAGTTTATAATTTCAACAATTTCTGGCTCTGGATATATTGGCATATTTTTGCTCATGATTGCAGAAAGTGCGTTAATACCAATTCCAAGTGAAGTTGTCATGCCATTTTCTGGATATCTTGTCTCCACTGGCAAGTTTAATGTAGCATATGTAATCATTGCAGGTTCGATAGGAAATCTAGTTGGTTCACTTGTTGCATATTACATAGGCTTTAGGCTCGGAAGAGAGTTTATTTTGAGATATGGAAAATATGTTTTGCTTCGAAAAAGCCATCTTGAGCTTACAGAATCATATTTCAAAAAATATGGAGATAGATCAACTTTCATAAGCAGAATGTTGCCAGCTGTTCGAACTTACATTTCATTGCCAGCAGGAGTGGCAAAGATGAACCTCAAGAAGTTCATCATATACACTCTGATTGGATCGATAATTTGGAATTCAGCTTTGACATACATAGGAATGCAGTTGGGTCAGGAATGGAAAAACATTCTTCACTATTCAGACTACTTTGATGCAATTGTAGTAATAGGCGTAATAGTTGTCATTGTGATCTTCCTGCGAAGTAGAAGAAACAAACCTACCGACACACTGAATTAACGTTCCTTTAATCTCTCCAGTTCTTCTAGAATAACTTTCAAAACTTTATCATTATCAAGCAACACATATGGAATTTCATTTTCTTTACAGCCGTTACCAACTTCTGTATCTTCTGTTACCACAACCATATCATTTTCTTCGGCATATTTGATAATGGAATAATCGCTTTGTAATTTCTTTCCTTCTGCAACTAGTTTTTTAACACTATATGCTTCATAACCAAATTCTTTTAATTTGATATCAAATCCATCGTACATTGCATCTACTAGTATCTTCATTTCTTTATACCATAGAATTGAAAATTACTATTTGTACGCTTTGTTTGTATGGTCCTGATAGAATAAAAAAGATTGGGAAGGAGAAAATACAGTTTTAGAGAATAAGTTTTTGCAATCAGGTTTGAGTTAAATCATGTAAAACTACAGAAAGACTAGTGATCACACATAGCTAAATGAAAGCTACAAAAACTCTGATACCGTTCATAAATAAGTGTATATAAGTGAAAAAGAGTTTTCACATCAATGATAAAAGCGTTAAGTGCTGCAGGGTTAGAATCGGATGGAACTCCGTTTAAGAAGCCAAGTATACAGATTGAAGAAGCAGCAAAGACTATTTCTGTTGGAAACCTGACATGGATTGAATGTGTTGTTGACAGTATAACTGCCGATACACCAAGCATCCTTCAGAATCTTGGCATAACCATGGACGCTGGTGTTCTCTTATCTGGATATGTATCAAGTTATGAAGACAGGGGAGAAACATTAGGTTTGATGCTTCCTTTTGTTGTAACTGGAAATAATAAAACACAAACGTCACCAATTTTGATATTCATAAAAAAAGATCTCATAGTAACAATCCATGACGATTATGGAGGAAAGATAGCAAGGCTATACAATTATTCTAGTACTTTATTACGAAAACTCTCAAAAGACCCACAACACTGGGCAGATAGACAGACAGTTCTATTGGCAAGAATAATAGACGAAATTAGCGAAACAAACTTTTCTATTTTGCGATTAATCGTGGAGAGAACTGAACAATTGGAGCTTGATCTTGCGGGTTCAAGACAGATAGAAAGAGATCTCTCCCTTGAACTATCAAACATGAAAACATCACTTCTTACTTTTCTTAATGCGGTTTGGGCTACATATGATACTGTTCAGAATTTGAAGTATGGTGATGCAGAGATGGTTTCAGACGATGATTCAATTCTTGCAAAGTTTGAAGTCATACTTGGAAGACTAGACCGTCAGATCCAAATGTCAGAAAATCTGATGCAAATGATTGCCACTGGAATTAATGTAATACAGACCCAAGTGTCCAACAAGCTCGGATTTCTTCTAGTTTGGTTCACAGTTGCCGGAACCGCAGTACTAGTACCCAACACACTTGCAACGGTATTTTCCATATTTCCTGACCATCAAGATAATTTCGCTTGGATGCTTCCCACCATCATCATATCAACCATATTATCTGCTTTTGTGACTTACAAATACACGAAACGTTGGAGAGTGAGATCTTTTGGCATGAAGAAGTTTAAAAAATTTAAGAAAAGATTCCAATAAAAATTAATAAAAACCTGTTTTAAAAAATTAATTCAGATCTTTCTGCTTTATTCCGCTTGTTTCAATCTCATATCTAAGCGGCGGAGGCAATTCATGATATGCCTTATCCACTAGGACTTTGATTTGATCATCTGGTACCTTTACCAACCGAAGCAAGTTACCACGCTGATGTGCATACGAGTTCTTCCAGAATCCAGCACCGTCAAATGTGCCTATTTTTGGCAAATATTTAGAAGATTTCAAGTGTTTCTAGCATTAGTCTGTGCTTGTACATCAACTTTTTGCCAGCAAAAAACTTGATCTCCTACCAAATTGGTAAAAATCAAGATTCATAAACAGAATCCGCTACCATACGAAGAATTACGGAGAAATGCATGAAAAATTTTGGTACCCTTGAATATGTTCTTGATCGGTTTTCAAGAAATTGGAGTTGGAAAGTAACCGGTCCTCGTGCAGTGATAATGGTATCAAGAGTAATACCACAATCATGGTATGGAGATGGGCCTAATGAAGCAATAATTCCAGATACTGGTCAAAATGTTCAGAAGATAAAATGGATTAATGAGCGATACCCGCTAGAAATACTTTCAAAATCAACATGGAATAAAAAGATCGCGCATTTCCGTGAAAAAAAGAAAAAACCAAAGAAAATTGAAAAATTGCACCAGGTAAATCCAGGAAAACAATTCAAAGGTGAGCTTCTTAATTTCCAAAAAGAAGGACTTGATTTTTTATTAAAATCATCAGGAAACGCGCTACTTGCCGATGAGATGGGCCTTGGAAAAACAGTTCAGACACTTGCTTATCTTGCTACAGAAAAACAAACTTTTCCTGCACTTGTAATAGCGCCACTGGTCACCTTGAATAACTGGCAACGTGAGGTTGGCAAATTCTTGAAAAAAAAGAGCAAAAACGGACGGTTATTAGAAGATCAGGTTCCGACTTCTACTCTAATACGAAATGGCAAATCACAGGACTTGGGTAAGTTTGATTTTTATATTATCAACTATGATTTGCTGTACAAAAGAATAGATGATTTGTCAAAACTAAATTTAAAAACAATCGTCTGTGATGAAGTTCAGCATCTTCGTTCAAAATCTACAAAAAAATATTCTGCTGTTAAAAAATTAACTGCGCTAGAATCCATCAAATACAGAATTGGTCTTTCTGGAACCCCAATTTACAACCGCGGTTCTGAAATCTGGCCCATAGTTGACATACTAAGACCTGGTTTGCTTGGCAGTTTTAAGGAGTTTTGTGAGTATTTCTGTTATGTAAATGAAAAAGGAAAGGCCATAGTTCTTGAAAATAAACGTGAAAGCTTGGGAGATGAATTGAGAAAACATGTAATGTTGAGGAGAAAAAAATCCGATGTTCTAAAAGAGCTAAAGGACAAGGTTCGTTACAAGGAAGTAATTGATGCAGATATTAATTACTACCAAAAAGAGCTTGACAAAATATGGAAAAAATTAGAAGAAGAGCAAAAAAATGCGGAAACTGCATTTGATAAATTTACTTCATACAAGAGAGCCATACAAAGCGAGAGACAGGCAGCTGGAATTGCAAAGCTTCCTCATGTGATAGAATTTGTAAAAAACATTATGGAGATTGAAGAAAGTGTAATTGTATTTTGCCACCACAAAGCAATTCACCAGCTTCTTCACAAAAGCCTTGGCGAATATGCACCTGCGTCAATAATTGGAGGTCAGACAGACAAGGAAAGACAGAACCACATAGACATGTTCCAAGCAGGCGAGACAAAACTAATGATCGCAGGTCTTAGGGCAGGAAATGTAGGAATTAACTTGAGTCGTGCAAGATATGTTATTTTTGCAGAGTTGGATTGGAGTCCTGCTATTCACAGACAAGCAGAAGACAGGCTGCACAGAATTGGACAGAAAAATACAGTTTTTGCATATTATTTGATAGGCAATGGCACACTTGATGATCATGTGGCAAATGTGTTGGTTGACAAGAGCTATGAAATTGATTCCATAATGGATGAAAAAATTGAATCATTTGAGAACAAGGAAAAGGCAGAATTAATCCTGGCACAAATTCATGACAAGATAGCCTCAAAGCGATAGGGATATTTTCAATCTTCTTTTACCTTATTTTTATCAAAGAAATCCTGCGGTTCTCCTAGTCTT
>JBOGQR010000089.1:0-5906 GCA_050749225.1 Nitrosopumilaceae archaeon
TTTAGAAACAGTATAGAGAACACAAACTAATGAAACTCACATATTTTTTCAACACAAAATCAAATTACATAATTGCTATTGCATTATTCTTAAGTTCTTTTCTCATTTATTCTTACAATTTGGACGGACAGCCTTGGCATGGAGATGAGATTGTATATCTTGCTCAAGCTGGAGAGTATGTCCACTTAATAAAAACTGGAAATTTTGACAATTCGTGTTTAAGATCCATCGACAATTGCAACTATTTGTTTCACATACCTGCATACGGATTGACTTACAGTCCACTCCGTAACATTTTGATCGGTCTTCCAATGGATGTGAAAAGCCAAGATATTGGGAAATTCTATAATTGGTCATGTTACTGGCAATGTTACATCTCTGATATGGGACCTACTGTGAACGAGATGACTACAGCTCGTTTGCTTTCGCCTCTTTTTGGTGCTCTAACTGTAACAATTTCATTTTTGATAGGAAGAACTCTTTTTAACAGAAATATCGGAATTATAGCATCTCTTCTTTTCTTGTTTTACGATATTTGGTTATGGCATAGTCGGACAATAATGACCGAAGTACATTACATTTTCTTTGCCATGTTATCGTTTCTACTTTTACTTTATGCATTCAAGACAGAGCAAATGAAAATCAAGTATTTCGTCTCAAGCGCCATCGCATTTGGTCTTGCCTTGACCTCAAAGATGTTATCAATAGAATTCTCAGTTCTATTTCTTGGAATAATTTTATTCAGCTGGTTATTCAAAAAACACCCAGATTCTACTAAGAAAAGAAATATCCCTAAAATGGGGCTACTAATTTTTCTATTCTTTACAATTTCCATGTTCTCCTTATTTTTAACTGAACCTGGGTTTTATGAAAATCCGTTGAAACAAATTGCAGTAATGAAAAAAGACATGGATAACTATAATCGCGATGTTTGGTACATCGGATATCCAACTATTCAGGGCATACAGTTCAATACGTTACTAACAGTTTTTCATTATGTTCTTTTTCCAAGTTTTATAGAGAAGCAAATATCTGAACCACATCTTAATCTGAATGGCAACCTTGATGGCACAGTTCCTCAAACATATTCAAGCATTCCTTTAACAATTTTTTTCTTTGTGGGAGTAGCATATTTGATACACAGAGTCAAAAAATTCAAGAGTATCATATCCGAGACTCTTATTCTAATTTGGTTCATCAGTACACTCATACTATCACTTGCAATCGCAAAGGATTTCTCCCTTGAAAGATATCTATTGCCACTTGGAATTTCAATCATTTTTATTGCTTCTTATGGATTTTGGAACTTCATCAAAGATATTCCATACAACAAAACAAAAATTACTTTTGTGATTTATTCCATATTTACTCATTCTGTAACTGTATTGCTATATTGGCAAAAAATTTATTTTTCTTCAGGTACGACTTGGACAAACCCGCTAGATTACGGAACTTTGCAGGAATCACTTGATAATCCGTTTGGATCTGTTGTAAATGCAATATTTCTGGGCTTTATACTGTTTATGTTAATAATTAGATTTAGAAGAAAAACAAGTCATATTATAATTTCCAAAGATGAAGAGATAAAAAATAAAAAACTATAAAATCTAATTTTATAATACAACACAATCTAATTTTAGCATAAATTTCTTAAAATACAGATTTATGCGTTAGACCATTTTTTGATTAGTTTTCTTTAGTTCATCATATTCTTCTTGTAGAGTTTTTTTAATATGTTTCAGTCCTGGCTTGTTTCTTGGTTTTGATCTTACCATACAGTTACAACAGTTACAATATAGATCCACGGTATCATCAGTTACAGGTTTATCTTCTCTGTCATGACATCCTTGCCTTGTGATAAAGATCCCACAAATCTGACATCGTACTTGACCCGACAAATATCTACTAGTGCCATCTCTTGGTTTTCTTACCTTGTAGTCTTTACAGATATCTTTACAAACGCCTCTATCAATATTCATGATTAATTCCTAACAAAGAAGAATAAATTTCATACATCTATTTAAAAAATACACTATTAGGAATCTAGTTTTTCCCTAATTAGATCAAGAGTAAGAGAAGGATCAGATTTACCTTTTGTCTTTCTCATCACTTTGCCCACAAGATAGTTAATTGTATCAGGGTTTTGTTTTGCTTCAGATACAGCTTTTTGCTCTTCAGTAAAAACTTCGTCTATTGCTTTTACTAGTGATGATTCATCACCAACGTTACCCAAGTCAAGGCTGGAAATTATTTCTAAAAGAGGTCTTCCTGTCTTCAATATTTCTTGTAAAGCAGTTTTTCCAGAAGCTCTTGTAATTTTGTTACTCAGTATGGAATCAGCCAAGTCTGATAGATGTTTTGGTGTGAGTTTGAGTTGTTCTCGTTGTTCTTTTGTATCGGCAAAGCCTTTAAGATCTGTAGTTATAAGATTTGCAATTTCTTTAGCGTTTTTTTCTGTATGAGATTGTTCAAATAAATCAGAATAAAATTTGTCAGATGACAAGACTTCGGCAACCTGTATTGGTATTCCATATTTGTTGATGTATCTCTCCTTTTTTGACATGATACTTTCGGGCATTGTTTTTTTCAAGTTGTCAAGTAGTGATTTTTCAATTATTATTTTTGGAATATCTTCTTCTGGAAAATACCTATAATCTTGCTCTTCTTCTTTTGATCTAGATGAGACGGTAATTTTTCTTGCCTCATCCCAATGCCTTGTTTCTGCAGGAATTGGTATTCCTCGTTCTGCCAAACTTTGCTGTCTTGTTATCTCAAAATGAAGTGCCTTTTCTATATCACGAAATGAGCCTACATTTTTGATTTCCACCCGATTTCCTTTTTCAATCGAAATGTTGCCATCAACTCTAAATGCACCTTCCAGATATGGATCTGCCACTCCAAGATTTTCTACCAAATCAGATAGAATATTCAAAAAGATTCTAACTTGTTTAGGATTTTCAAAATCTGGGTCAGTTACTATTTCAACTAGGGGTGTACCAGCTCTGTTGTAATCAACCAAAGTAATCTGTGTTTTTTCTGAACTGCCACTATACACTAGTCTACCAGGATCTTCTTCTAGCTGTATTCTTCTAATTCTAATTTCCTTGTCTTCAATCATAATCATCCCATCATAACCAATACTCGTTGGATCGTATGCGTTATACTGGGTAATCTGGAAATTTTTTGGAAGATCAGGATAGAAATAATTTTTTCTAAAAAATCCAATCTTGGGAGGTATTTTGCATCCTAGTGCTATAGACAGCATGGCTGCTTTTTCAACAGCTTTTTTATTCAAAATAGGCAATGAGCCTGGCAGCCCTATGCATACTGGACAAATATTGGAGTTTGGCTCAAAGCTCCTATAGTCTGCCTTGCAAGAACAGAATAATTTACTCTCAAGTTTTGTAAGCTGACAGTGAATCTCTAATCCTATCTTTGTCAAATTGGCACCTCAGGAAGATTTGTTGTTTTTTGTAATGCATGAGCAGATTGCAATAGCTGTCTCTCTTGAAGAGAATTTGCGAAGAGTTGAATTCCAATAGGCAATCCATTTGCGATAGCAAACGGAACAGAAATGGCAGGAATTCCAGAAAGGTTTGCGATTATTGTATTAATATCAAGTAAGTAAATCTTCAACGGATCATCAATTTTTTCGCCAATCTTAAATGGCAAAATAGGCATTGTTGGAGCTAAAAGAAGATCCACTTTCTTAAAGGATTCAGTAAGTTGTGATTTGATCAGACTTCTAACTTTTTGTGCTTTTTGATAATATTTTCCGTAATATCCAGCCGAAAGTACAAACGTTCCAAGCAACATTCTTCTTGTGACTTCAGGTCCAAGATTGCTCCGTACTTTTGAAATGTATGAATTATACTCATATCCTTCTACACTAAAATCAAACCCATATCGCAGATTATCAAATCGTGCAAGATTACTACTTGCTTCTGCAGATGCTAGAGTATAATATGCAGCTACAGAATGTTCTGCAGAGTCAAGTGAGATTGGAATACATTGTGCACCAAGTTTTTCAAATGTAGAGATGGCATGTTTTGTGGCTAATTGAACATCTTTATCAACTCCTTCACCTACCATCTCTAAAATTATTCCAATTTTTTTACCTGATACACCTATGTCTATATCTTTAGTATAATCAGGAGTTCCATTTTCAATTGTAGTATTATCATGTGAATCGCGTCCTGCAATAATATTCAAAATAAATGCAACATCTTCTACAGTACGTGCAAGCGGACCTATCTGTTCTATGCTGTTTGCAAATGATACAAGACCGTATCTACTAATCAGGCCATATGTCGGTTTTAGGCCAACTACGGAACAAAAACTAGCAGGGCTTCTCACAGAACCTCCAGTATCAGAACCAAGCGATGCAATACACTCAAGTGCGCTCACAGAAACTCCACTTCCACCAGATGATCCGCCTGGCACATAATCGGCATTCCACGGATTTCGGCTAGGACCAAAATAGCTATACTCTGTTGTAGAACCCATAGCAAATTCATCTAAATTTGCTTTGCCAATAATTATAGCATCTTCTGACTTTAATTTTGAAACAACAGTAGCATCATATGGTGCAACAAAATCTTCAAGCATTTTTGACGCGCAAGTGGTTTTCATACCTTTTGTACAAATATTATCTTTAATTGAAATCGGCATACCAAAACATGATCCCACTTTTTCTTTTGCCTTGATTTTTTTATCTATCTGTTTTGCTTGTTCTATTGCATTTTCATTTATAGATATAAATGCGTGAAGATCCTTTTCGACCTTGTTTATTCTTTCTAGTGTTTTTGCAATAAACTCTTCAGAAGAGAATTCTCCGTCACGTAGTTTTTGAATGTATTGAGATATAGAAATTGCAAGTGTCATCTTAAACCATCTTTGGTGCCCTAACAAAATTTTCTCTAGTTTTTTTCAATTTTTCAATAAGATTGTCTTCATATGGAACAAATTTGTCTTCACGTAGATCATCAAGAGTTAATTCTTGTCTGAGCAAATCCTGTGTAGTAATTTCCACTTTATCCAAGCGTTCAAAATAATTCAAAATTTGCTCTACCTGTAAAATGTATTTTTGAGGATCTTTAATCTCTATTTTTACTAAATCACTGAGGTGTTCTATTTCTTTTTTATCTACCATTGTCTTCCCTACGGTGTGAGTCTATCAACATCTCTTGGATAAAATGTTACATCTCTAATGTTTTCTGTACCTGTTAGAGCCATCATCAATCTTTCAAGGCCAATTCCACACCCAGCATGAGGTGGAACACCAAAATCAAATACTCTAAGATGATAATCAAACGGGTCAAGTTTGAACCCTTTATTTTTCATTCTCTCCTCAAGCTCAGATCTTTTTTCAATTCTAGTACTTCCAGATGAGAGCTCCAAATCACCATACATAAAATCAAATGATTCAGATATTTTAGAGTCGTCTGCTTTTGCTTTTACATAAAACGGCTTTGGGCCCAATGGCCAGTCCTTTATGAAATAAAATCCTGTAATGTTGAGTTTTTTCAGATTAGATGCATAGAGGTCATCTCCCCATTCAGTATTTATTCCAGCTTTTTGCATCTTTTCAATTAGCTCAGAATATGTGTATTGCGGAATAGAATTAGAAATTTCAGGAATTTGAAATTTAACGTCAGGGTTTGATTTTTCATTGTAATCTTTTACTGTTAGAACTACGCGTTTTACTATATTTTCAATGTGTTTCATAATATCGCTGTAATCTGCAAATGCTTCTTCTAGATCTATAGAAATGGCCTCAGAAAGGTGTCTGTTTGTTCTAGACGGTTCAGCTCTAAAGATAGGGGCAATTTCAAAAACTTTCTCAAAACTCATTGTCAATTGTTCTTTGTAAAGTTGCGGACTCTGAGCAAGAAATGCTTCTTTGT
>JBOGQR010000090.1:0-5876 GCA_050749225.1 Nitrosopumilaceae archaeon
TATCTCTAACCTTGCAGTGCCAGACATTGGGACAAACACGTCAATTTTTGCACTAGGACTAGTCATAATTGTAGGCATATCTATTACAGCCGTTATAGCTAAAAGGAAAAATTCTAACAAAATTGGGTCGGGTTTACGACCATGATTTTAAACTAATTGGAATCTAGTTTCGAGTCTACTTTGATGTGTATTTTTTCACCACCATGATTGTGGTTGTTATACATCATCTTTGTCTTGAATCCTTTTTTGTGCAGATATCCTTCAAGCAATAATGCCCAAGGAAGTGAGTGTCCGCTATTTAGCTTTGATTCTATGATGATGTGGTTTCCTTGAGGTTCATAGTGTGCTTGTCCTGAACACGTCATCTGTAAAGTAGAATCAACAAGGGTAATGATTTCATCAATTGTCTTTGCTTCCAAATCTACGCCATTTTTTTCAAGAAATTCAAGCATGTCAATTTCTTTATTTTTAGTGTATAGGACGGAGTTTAGTACAAAGCCAAGACCGTTCTCGTTTATTGCTTGAATTATCTTCAAGGTTTCCTGGGCGTCAATTTTTGTCATGTCAGAAAGATTGTTTACTTTGATGGCATTTTTCCAGGTTTGCTCAAACGTCTTGGCTTGATTTGTTCCCAAAACTTCAGTTGACAAAAATATCGCACCTTTTCCATTATTGCTATTTATCATGAGAATTTCAGAATCATCAAACATGATTGAATTTTGTGAAACGTCTGCACACTTTATCTTGATATCGTCAGGGATTGTCCTGAAAGTCTCTGATCCTACCAAATTTGGTGGAATTATTATTTTGACATCTATGTTTTTTCTAATTGCATGTATCAGAGATTCTTTGCATTGTGAAAAAAGATTCAATCCCCATGAATCAACTATTGCATGAATCGAAGTCTTTGAGCCTTCAATCATGGTTTCAAGTTGCTTGAAGACATAGTTTGGAGTAAGATGGAAGTATCTTTTTTCTTCCGAGCCTCTTGCTTTTTTACTGTCTTCGCTTACCTCTTTTAGCTTGGTTACAAGATTATTCATGCCATTTACTTTGTTTATGTGCTCTTGTACAAGTTCATCAAAGGCATCTTCAGGAGCTATTCCAGTGCACATTATTGGTTTAGTTTTTGATATTATTGCAATTTTTTTCTTTTCTAATTTTAGTAAGGTAGGATACACTTTTGTTCTTGGTAGATTGGAATAGTATGCAAGCTCTGCGGCAGAAATAGTGCCCTTTGTGATTAGGGTTACATATGCTTGAGCTTCATATTTGCTTAGGCCAAATTCTTCTAGGCTGACTGCTAAGTCCTGTCCTTTTACCATTGCCAACAATTTGCTAGTTGTAAGGTAAAGTCAATAGCTAAATTCATTGAACAAAGATTGGAAAAAATACTGAGCTGTATCCAGAGAGGGTGTTACTGTAGTGACATCTTTGAATGTAACAGGTGTTTGATATAGAAAAAATATGGCAATTGTTTGGTACAAATGGTAGCAGAATCTAAATGGATAATAAATGACGAGACAAAAAATCAGATAACACGAGCAAGTACTTTGAAGCCAAGACTTGACTATGCAGCAGAATTAATTGATGGGATATTGGATACACTTAATCAAAAAAAGTTTGACCTTAACAAAAATAACTTGAAACTTTATGAAAAAACTAAAGAAAACAAGCACACTTTGACAGAATTTGAAAGACAATTGCATTTTGAATCTGAAATTTCTTGTGCCGTAGAATCTCTCAGACAAGTAAGAAGATGCATTGATTCTGTGTTTGGACTTGGAAATATAATATTGGTTTTAGCGCCTACCATATCCATAGTACGAACCACACGTTCACAGATGCTTGGCGTTTTTCCTGCAGCAGATTCCCAGTTTGGTGAATTGTCTCTAGTGATAGGCGGATTAATCATAGATACAGGACAACTCACAAGTGCTAATTTGGATTTTGAGCTGGCAAATAAAGAGTCTTCAAGACTCTTAGATGAAGCGAAGTTGATTGCCGACTCTAAAATTTACAAGCAGTTTCCTCAAGTAGATTTGTCGTAAGCAAGGACTGCTTATGCTTAATTTTTCAAAAAACGTACCCTCTGAGGATATTTCTGTACCTCTTGACAAGATAAGAGACATCTCGTCTAAAATAGAAGAAAAAATTACCCAAAAATCTCCTGATAAAGACGATAAGTTCATTGAAACTCTCTCTGTTGAAGAGCTAAAAGACCTCCGACAGGTAATGATGGCTGCAGAATACCTGCTTTCAAAATATCAGGATAAAAAAGAACTAAAGGCATTTTTGGAGGACTTTATTGGAATAATACTTCATGCGACAAATTCCGTAAATACAATGCGAGACGATCTTACGGACCTTCTCATATCGGCAGAAATGGCATTTAACCAGATACAGACCCTGCACGAAGAAGTTACGCAAAACCTCTCTTTGGATAGGTTTGTCCAGACCAGATTAGATGATTATCGTAATACCTTCATACCCCAAGCAGTTGCACAGGCCAAAATTGAGGAAGCTAAAACAGAACAGGTTCCAAGTCCAATTAATTTAACAAATACTACTAGACCAATTTACACACATGATTACCTAACAAATACCGCAGTTGAGATTTAGGTATTAATAAGATGAGTCTAGCCCCGCAAGAATTAGAAAATAGTGCCAGTAGGTTTGCAGCAGAAGCAATCAAGCTTGACTCTCAGGGAGCACGCGGTATGGCAATATCCAATTACCAGAGGGCAATCGAGTCTCTTGTAAAGCTCATCCAGTTATATCCAGATAACAAGTTAAACCGAGTTTATACTGAACGCATGGGTGCCTATCAGAACAGGATAAAGGCATTGCAAATGACTAATGTAGAACTAGAACCTGCAGTTGATCCAAAGGCTACACCTGAACAACAAAAACAATCTCTTGCAAAAAACGAATTTGATGATCTAGTGATGAAAGAAAAGCCTAACGTAAGTTGGGCTGAAGTTGTAGGATTGGATGATGCAAAAGATGCACTACGTGAATCTATTGTTTATCCAGCTAAGCGACCTGATCTTTTCCCATTGGGATGGCCAAGAGGAATTCTTCTTTACGGACCACCAGGATGTGGAAAAACAATTCTTGCTGCTGCAACTGCAAGCGAGGTTGATGGTTATTTCATAAATGTAGATGCTGCATCAATGATGAGCAAATGGCTTGGTGAAGCAGAAAAAAATGTTTCAAAATTATTTACCATGGCTCGTGGTTATGCAGAAAAAGAAGGGCTGCCAGTGATATTATTTATCGACGAAGTGGATTCATTATTAGGAAATAGAAACAGCGAAGTAGGAGGAGAAGTTCGAGTCAAGAACCAATTCCTAACAGAAATGGATGGAATCAACGGTAAAGGAAAAGACCTGAAATTATACGTAATTGGAGCAACAAACAAACCATGGAGTCTTGACTGGCCATTTCTTAGAAGATTCACAAAAAGAGTCTATGTATCACTTCCAAGCCTTGAAGCACGAGTAAAACTCTTTGATCTTTACACTTCACCACTAAAGAAAGAAGAAAAGGTAAAATCCCTTGAACTTGCAAAACTTGCAGACGGATATAGTGCAAGTGACATTAAAGATATTTGTCAATCTGCTCAGTTGATGGTGGTAAATGACTTGTTCCATCAAGCTGATTATTCTCCAGAGCCAGTAGTAGGAGAACCAAAGATGCAACCACGTGAGCTTACGCTAGTTGATTTCAAAGAAATCCTCACAAGAAGAAAGCCAAGTGTAAGTATGGAAATGATTCGTGCATACTACAAGTGGAGCGAACAGTTCCGAGCACTCTAGAGAATTTTTTCAAAAATTAAAACAGATCGCTGGACTTTAACACAAAACTTAAATCTCCAAAATAATTCACATCACGAGGGTTTCAAATTCCAACAAAAAAAGCCAAACATGTAAACAAGTTTGGTAAACTCATCTTAGAAGATGGTACTGTTTTTAACGGGATGGGTTTTGGTTATACATCCACGATTTTTGGTGAGGCAGTCTTCAATACAGGCATGGCTGGCTATACTGAAGCACTTACCGATCCCTCATACAGCGGTCAAATTCTCACACTTACCTATCCCCTAGTTGGCAATTATGGAGTTCCTGACCAATCCGCTAAAGACGAGGATGGAATAAAAAAATACTTTGAATCTGACAAAATCCAAGTACGGGGTCTAGTTGTTCATGAGCTTTCTCTTACTGCAAGTCACTGGAATCTTTCTATGACACTTGATGAATGGCTGTATGATGAAAAAATTCCAGGAATTTCAGGAATTGATACAAGGGCATTGACTCGAAAGTTGCGTACAAGTGGAGTTATGATGGCAGCTCTTGTTGTTTCTGAAAATGAAATTGACGAAAACGAACTAAAGAAAAAACTTGCATCGGCAAAAAATTACAATTCAGAAGAGTTTATGGATATTGTATCAACAAAAGAGCCGCAAATTTATGGAAATGACAAAGATACGGTGGTTATAGTTGATACTGGAGTAAAAAATGCAATCTTACGAAGTGTAAGAAAACTTGGATACAAAGTCATCAAAGTACCGTGGAATTATTCTATTGAAAAAATTCTTTCCTACAATCCAAAAGGTGTTGTATTATCAAATGGACCTGGTGACCCACAAAAATGTGCTGAAACAATGAAAACTGCCAAAGCATTAATTGACAAAAACATTCCAACTTTGGGAATATGTCTTGGTGCACAAATATTAGGAATTGCTGGAGGAGCAGACACTTTTAAATTAAAATATGGTCATCGCGGACAAAACAAATCATGTCTTGATTTAGATAACAACCAAGTTTATGTGACAAGTCAAAATCATGGTTATGGAATAGATCCTGATTCACTCAAAAAAACAAATTTCAAACTATGGTTCACTAATGCCGATGATAAAACGGTAGAAGGAATAAAGCATAAAGAAAAAAAATGCATTGCTGTACAATTTCATCCTGAAGCATCACCTGGACCTTTTGATTGCATGTTTGTATTTGAAGAGCTAAAACGCCTTATGGGGGAGGAAAATGCCAAAAGATGAGTCGCTGAAAAAAATTCTAGTTCTTGGCAGTGGGGCAATTAAAATCGGAGAAGCAGGCGAAAGTCACTAAAGTGACCGTCAATTCGACTACTCCGGTAGCCAATGCCTCAAGGCCATAAGGGAAGATGGGATAAAGAGCATACTTGTCAATCCAAACATTGCCACAATACAAACTGATACTAGGTTTGTTGACAAGGTGTATTCAATTCCTGTAAACCCGCAGTATGTGGAATCTATCATAGAAACAGAAAGGCCAGATGGTCTAATGCTGGGATTTGGCGGACAGACTGCACTTAACTGCGGAGTAAAACTAGAAGAATTTGGCGTATTGAAAAAATACGGAGTCAAAGTTCTTGGAACCCAGATCAAAGGAATTCAGGCAACAGAAGACAGACAGCTTTTCAAAGATGCGATGGTAGAGTGTGGAGTTCCTGTACTGAAAAGTAAAACTGTTTACAACTTTGATGAAGCAAAAAAGATAGCTGCAGAACTTGGATACCCCGTAATCATAAGAGTTGCATATACGTTAGGTGGAAAAGGTGGCGGAGTTGCGCACAACGAAATTGAATTGCATGAAATCGTAAGTCGCGGTCTTAATGCAAGTTTGGTCGGTCAGGTATTAATTGAAGAATATGTTGGTCATTGGAAACAAATCGAATACGAAGTGATGGCAGATCATTCTGGAAATAATGTTATTGTGTGCAACATGGAAAACGTACTTTCAATGAGAGTGCACACTGGTGACAATATTGTTGTTGCACCGTCACAAACACTTGACAACTATGAATACCAGCTACTAAGGTCGGCGGCACTG
>JBOGQR010000091.1:0-5746 GCA_050749225.1 Nitrosopumilaceae archaeon
TCTGTAATTAATCTATTTCTACCAGAAACCATTACTTGGAAATTTCATTCCAAGAACTCTATAGGTACAATCCTCCGAGGCGGCATATTTTTTTACAACATCCCAGTTCTCTCTAATTATCTTTACGACTTCTGGTGGAACATAATTTTCCCAATCTGTATCTTTTCCAAGAGCTGCCTCAAACATCTTTTGTTTTACAAAAGAGGCAGAAGTAGTTTTTCTTATTCCAACCCTGGGGTTTAGACCATAAAGTTTTAGCACAAATCCTTCAGCTTTGTCTCCCGTGTAAGTGAAATAATCATCTGTTAAACCACCTAGAATTTGTTTTTTTATCCTCCAAGAAAATGGTGAAAGAAGAGGTGGCATGTACTTTGCAAAGGGTGCATAAAATGAATAATTTGATAGTATGGAAATAGAACTACCAAATACTGCCTGAAGCATCATTTTTCGTAATTCAAATCCAAATGGGAAACTTCTACTATTGATCTCTTTGTCTTTATTGATAAATATAACAGGCATGACTCGAACTTCATTTTTTTCTTTTAACTCTTTAATTATCTCTACATGTGCTTTTGTAACAGGATTCAAATGAGCAAGGTAGATTGCAACAGTCAATTATACCTCTTACAAATATTGTCATATTTCAATGCTAATACAATTTTATAAAATAACAAACATGTAGTGATTTACGTTTGAACTTTTACAGAAAAATCACTTGAACACAATTTTCTCAATAAATGGGGGCGATGGGACTCGAACCCACGACATCCAGCGCCCGAGGCTGGCAGTCTAACCAAGCTGACCTACGTCCCCGTAGACCCCCAAATAATATTCCATATTATCTTTTCAATAGAAATTTTTGATTTAACCGTATGATTCGTACTTTATCTCAAAACTTTTGTCTGGTCTCTTATTTCTTTCAGTTACAAAACCCTTTGGTGTAAGAACATCCATGCATCCATCTATAGTTCCTTGCCAACCACAAATGAAAAAGACAGTATTATCAACGGTGATTTTTTCGCCTACAAGCTTCTCAAGAGGAGACATCTCTCCATCTTTTGATTGCAAGAATGTTTCTACTCTTCCTTTTTGTCCACTCCATGATCTGTTAAACCATTCTTGTGGTCTACTTATTGATGCTCTGTATCTGAAATTCCACTTATCTTTGCCTCTATCGAGACTTTCTTCCTCCATCTTTGTCAAAAGATCTCTGTAACCAAGTTCATCAACATAACTTGCTCCATGTAGTACTATGACCTCTCTTTTGCTTCCAGTATCATGTAGATGTTGAGCATAACTAACAAAAGGTGCAAGTCCAGTTCCTCCGCCCAAGCAAACGATTCTTCTATTATCAGGTTCGCCATTTGGTTTTTTTTCCTCAATTGTAAAAGCGCCTGTGGGTTTTACCCAAATTATTTCATCTCCCTCCTTTGCACTAAATAGTTGTGTGGTAAGACGACCTGGAAGTGGTTTTCTTACCCATCTGATGTATAACTCAACATATTTTCTATTTTCAGGATGGGATGCAATTGAATATGCTCTTCTTATAATTTTATTTTCACTTGGAACATGTGCTCCTAATGTTATGAATTGACCAGATTTGTATTGTGGTACATCTCCCTCTTTTGGTACTATTCTAAAAACTGCTAGATCCTCTTTTTGAATTTGAACATAAGTAATGACTGCTTTATTATCTACAACCACGCGAAAAGTTCTGTATTTGATAGTTAAATATCTTATGTTAATTTGGTTGAACTAATTTCTTGAACTATCTAAACGTTAATAACCTCACAAAAAAAGTTAATGCAAATCAGAATGCCACTCTGATTGTAAAAGTTGGGCCGGTCGTCTAGCCCAGTAGGATACGCCCTTGGCATGGGTGAGATCGTGGGTTCAAATCCCACCCGGTCCACTTTTTTAATAATTTAACGTAATCAATCATCTCATCTGGTAGTTTGAGACGTTATATTCTTGCAAAAAGGTTTACAGTAGAATAAAAATTTCTCCTAATTTATTTTTAGAATAATAGAATGATGATAATAATTATTTTTTTATAAAAACTAAAGAAGTGAATAACTAAATTTATTGAACAATAATTTGAAGACTTGTCTCTAATTATGTTACTGTTATGGGAAATGAAGATTTTGGAGCTAATGCATCAATGTCTCTTAGGTTGTCCCATACAAAAGTCTCAATTTTGTAATTTCCAGCAGAATGGGGGGTCCATGAAAGTGCAGCTGTTAATGTTTGATTTTTTACAAGAGATCCTGTTGCAAAATTTAGATCTATTATAGCTCCATTAGAATCAATTATTTGTACAATGTATGCCCAGTTGATGTTTTTATCGCTGATGTTTTTAAGTGAGGTTTGCAAATTAAGCTGTTGATCTACTACTGGTGATTTGATATCTTCTCCTAACGAATTAACTATCTTAAAATCAGATGTAGAAACTTCGCCATATCCATAAGCAAAACCAAATCCGATCATAAAAAAAGACAGAAAAAGAGGTATGACAAAATTCATCGAATCACGTGTTTCATTCTTAGATTTAAATTATCCTAACATGCAGAATATCACATGTCCGAATCTAGAGAGACAATCTACATAGGCAAAAAACCACTGATGGCGTATGTAACTTCTACGCTGATTCAGTTGGCAAATCAACCAAAAATATCTATCAAGGCAAGAGGACTCAGCATTGGGCGTGCAGTTGACGTTGCACAAATAATTGCACGTAAAACAGAAAATGCTGGGTATTCTATTGGAAACATCACAATCGGCTCAGAAATGCTAAAATCAACGGACGGTCGAGACAGGAATGTTTCTACTATAGAAATCGAAGTAAAAAGAAACAATACTTAGGTAATTGCTTGGAGGATTTTTCTCCTTTTTATTATTTTATATTTTTGATACATAATTCCTTTCCATTTTCTTGAATTTTGCAAGGTCTACAATCTCATTAAACTGATCAAAATTAACAACATTTTTCTTTAATCTAGTTGTAGTTCCTGATCTTCTGAGTTCATGTAATATTTTCATGGATGCAAAAGCATTTGCAAAAAGAACTGAGAGCGGATATAAAATGAGATTAAACCCCATCTTATGTAATACTTTTGAAGAAACTAGGGGTGTTGCACCTCCTTCTATCATGTTTGCAACTAGAGGAGCTTTAATTGTTCTTCCTATTTTTTTCATCTCCTCAATAGATTTTGGAGCTTCTATGAAAATTGCATCAGCTCCAATTTTTTTATACCGAAGTCCTCGCTCAATTGCAGCATCTAATCCTTCTGGTGCTCTTGCATCGGTTCTTGCAACTATGATGAAGTTCTTACTTTTTCTTGCATCTAGTGCCGCCTGTAATTTCTGAGAATATTCCTCCTTTGTAATGACTTCTTTTCCTGACATATGTCCACATCTTTTTGGCCATTTTTGATCTTCAAGAAAAATTCCTGCGGCCCCTGCTGATTCTAACTCTTTTACTAACTTCCAAACACTAAGCGGATTTCCATATCCTGTATCTGCATCCACAATTACTGGAACAGATACCGCCCTACAAATCCTGCGTGCGTTCTCTGTTGTTTCAGTTGCTCCAATGAAACCATAATCTGGTAATCCAAGTAAAGTTGCAGATGTTCCGTAACCTGTTTGAAACATAGCCTCAAAACCTGCCTTTTGAGCAATTTTTGCTCCTATTGCATCATAGACACCTGGGACCACAAGGGGTTTTGAATTATCAAAAAGTAATTTTCTAAGATTTGGCAATCGTTGATATTGATATTTACAATTATTTATGGCTTAACTGACCTTGATTTCCTTACCGCGTCTTTTTTCTGCAGTTTCTATTTTTTGAAGTTCTGATTCTAGAAACCTTTTGTATTTTCCAGTTTCTTCTTTTGTCATATTGATTATATTGGAACTAAGCGAATTTCCTATGCTTGTTACACGTTCTAAAAGATCCATGGCCACAAATTTACCTACAGTTCCTACTCTGAACATGACATCCATTTGGTTTTTTACAATTTTATTTAGAGTTTCAAGGTCATCTGCAACCGCTCTGCCCTTTTTGGTTATCTGATATTTGCCGTCTTTTGCCTCCTCAATCAAATTCTCATCTAGAAGTCTCCCAAGTAGAGGATAGATTAAACCTGGTGAAGGCTTCCATCTGCCGCCGCTCTGTGTTGTAGCGTTATCGATAATCTCTTTACCAGTACTTGGATTTTTTTTGAGTACTTCAAGTATGAAATATCTGGAGAATCCTCTTGGGACTGCACTGCCAACTCGTTGCATCCATTGAGAGATCATCACTAGCGATATCGCTAGCGATATATATTAATGATTCGAAATAAAATTGCATGAATTCTTCACAAGACATATTTATCTAATTTGAAAAGGAAGATGTCTAAACATGGTTGATACGATAGAACATGATCTGCTAATTGTTGGTTCTGGTCTGGCAGGTCTAAGAGCTGCAATTCAAGCTGCAAAAACTAGCTCAAATATCAAAATTGCAGTAATTTCAAAATTACAAGTAATGCGTTCACATTCTGTTTCTGCAGAAGGTGGAACGGCAGCTGTACTTTTTCCAGAAGAAGGAGATAGTATAGAATCACATGTTTATGATACTGTGAAAGGAAGTGATTTTCTTGGAGACCAGGATGTAATTGAAAAATTAGTTTCTGAAATGCCTTCTGAGATATATCAACTTGAACATTGGGGAATGCCTTGGTCAAGAAGAGAAGATGGAAAAATTGGTCAAAGAAATTTTGGTGGTTATAGTTATCCACGTGCAACGTTTGCTCAGGATAAAGTAGGATTTTATGAAATGCAAACTCTTTACGATACGTGCCAGAAATTTGATAATATTGAATTTTATAATGAATGGTTTACTACATCAATAATACATGATGGCCAAAAGTTTTGTGGCATTACTGCAATCGAGCTTTCTTCTGGAACGTTTTATACAATAAAAGGCAAGGCGCTAATTATAGCAACAGGTGGAGCTGGAAGACTTTATAGCTATTCCACATATTCACTCTCTTCAACTCCTGATGGTCTTGATATGGCATATCGAGCTGGCATGGCACTAAAAGACATGGAATTTGTTCAATTCCATCCTACAGGTATTTTACCATCAGGAATTCTCATTACTGAAGGTGCGCGTGGCGAAGGAGGGTATCTTCTCAATAAAGATGGAGATAGATTTATGAAAAAATATGCGCCTACCAAGTTAGAGCTTGCATCACGAGATGTAGTGTCTCGTGCTATGATAACAGAAATAAATGAAGGCCGTGGTTTTAAGCACGAAACAGGTGTAGATTGCCTAAAGCTGGATCTGCGACATCTTGGTAATGAACTAATAATAAAAAAATTACCGGCAATTAGAGAAATATCACTAAAGTTTTCAGGTATTGATCCAGCTAAGGAACCTATCGATGTAAGGCCAGTGTCTCACTACATGATGGGTGGTATTCATACCAACATAGATGGTGCAACAGAAATTCAAGGAATCTGGGCTGCAGGTGAAGCTGCATGTAATAGTGTACATGGTGCAAATAGATTGGGGGCAAATTCTACAGCTGAATGTCTTGTATGGGGAAAAATAACTGGCGAGCTTGCAGCAAAATATGTTTTAGAAGCTAAATCTCCACAATTTCCATTACACCTTGTATCTGCAGAAGAAAAAAGAATCTATGATGGAATATTTCGTGGTAGTGGTAGTGTGAATCCTTACGAAGTACGACAAGAT
>JBOGQR010000092.1:0-5735 GCA_050749225.1 Nitrosopumilaceae archaeon
GCCTTAGAGCAATCGATGGTGCTGTAGTAGTTTCTGACTCTGTTGAAGGAATAATGACTCAGACAGAGACCGTAACAAGACAAGCTCTTGAAGAAAGAGTAAGACCAGTGCTTTACATCAATAAGATAGATCGTCTCATAAAAGAGCTCAGACTGCCTCCAGAAAAAATGCAAGAATGGCTTGTAGATATTATTACAAATTTTAACAGATTAATTGACATTTATGCGGAACCCGAGTACAAGGAAAAATGGAAGGTTAGCATTCAAGACGGAAGCGTTTCGTTTGGTTCTGCAAAGGACAAGTGGGGATTTAACGCAGATGTAATGAAGAAAAAAGGAATTTCATTCAAGGACATCTATACTGCATATTCTGAAGGTGGCGACATCAAAGCACTTGCAGAAAAAGCACCACTCTATGATGCAGTACTTGGAATGGTTGTAAAACATCATCCATCACCTGATGTTGCACAAAAATATAGAATTCCAAAAATTTGGAAAGGTGATTTAGAATCCGATTTGGGTAAAGCACTTTTGAATTGTGATGACAATGGTCCAACTGTGATGATGATTGTAAACATGACAGTAGATCCAGCAGCTGGTCCTGTAGCTATTGGCAGATTATTTTCAGGTAAAATTAAAGATGGTGACAGAATACACATTATAGATACAAAAAGAGAAGGAAGGGTACAATCGGTTAACTTTTTCATGGGAAACCAGCGTGAAATGGTTGGAGAACTTGCTGCAGGAAACATTCCTGCACTTTTAGGATTAGAGCATGCAAGAGCTGGTCAAACAATTTCAAGTGTAGCTGGTATTCATACCTTTGAAGGAATTCAATATGTTTCTGAACCTGTTGTACAAATTGCAGTAGAGCCAAAACATCCCAAAGATCTTCCAAAGCTTGTCGAAGCATTACGTCGTATTACAATAGAAGACCCCAACCTTGTTGTGAAAATAAACGAGGAAAGCGGAGAAACTGTGATTGCAGGAATGGGCGTACTGCACCTTGAGATTGCAACCTCGCTTATTGCAGACGCCGGAGTACAAATTGTAACCTCGCAACCATTGATCAATTATAGAGAGACAATTAGGACATCAGCTGGTCCTATCATGGCAAAATCGCCAAACAGACACAACAAGATCTTTATGAAAGTAGAGGCACTTGACGAAAAAGTTGCCGAACTAATTAGAAATGGAACGCTAAACGAATACAAGGATACCAAAGAAGTTGCAGAAATTTTGAGAAATGCCGGCTGGGAAAGAGACGAGGCAAAGCGTGTTATGAGATTTGATACTAGAGGAAATGTCTTTGTAGACGGTACAAAAGGTGTCCAGTTTGTTCAGGAATCAACAGACTCTATCTTGTCTGGCTTTGAGGACACAATGAAAGAAGGTCCTCTTGCAAGAGAACAAGTGAGAGGATGCAAATTTACATTCCATCACTTTGTACCACACGAGGATCCTGCCCACAGAGGTTTGTCACAACTTGGTCCTGCTTCAAGACGTGCATGTATGGGAGTGATGCTTTTGGCAAATCCTGTATTGCTGGAGCCAACACTTGGAATCGAAGTTCGAGTGCCGCAGGAAATGATTGGAAATGTTGCAGGAGTCATATCTGGTAAAAGAGGCAAGGTACTAAACATGGAACAAAAAGGAGTCGTACATATTTTGAGTGGTGAGATGCCGGCATCTGAGACTTTTGATCTTTCTGAAGTAATGCGTGGACAGACTGCAGGAAAGGCAATGTGGAACACGCACTTTAAAGCTTGGACGCCAGTTCCAAACTCTGTCCTACCTACAATACTTGCAGAAATCAGAAAGAGAAAGGGACTAAGTCCAGACCCGCCAACTGCAGACGAGTTTATCGACAAAGAGTAAAAATGCAATCCCCCCACTCATGCGTAAAAATTTCGCTATAACCTAAATTATGATTGAGTGGGAATTGTTGGAAAGAGCTTAAGATCAATTCATTAGCAATCTCTAAAGGTAATGTCTGCATATTTCAAATACGAATACCCTACATCTATCAATTGTTGGAATTCTATCACTCATTCTTATTATAGGAACTAATGCTGTCTTTGCTCAAAATCCATGTTATGGGTGTAATGCTCCAGATGTCAAACCATCACTACAACATGCACGAGAAAATCTAGGACTAGGAACACCATTAAAACAAATCGAAGCTGGAGTTACATTTGAAAATATTACCTGCAAAGACGGTCTTGTTAAGATAGAGAAAAAAGAAGACGGTTCTCCTGCATGTGTCAAATCAGAAACAGCACAGAAACTTGTTGAACGTGGATATGGATCATTAAGAGTATTTACTACAGAAATTATGAACACAAATAACACCAAATTCTCTGCAAATTATACTATAACAAATGCAAAACTTCTAGGCATTAAAGCCGACATACCATCGTTGTCAACGATTGTTAGCATGCAAACAAACGGTAATGGTACATTACTTATAACAATACCAAGAGAGCTGGCAGATGATCGACATAGTCACAAGCCAGATCAAATCATCGTCTTAGATAATGGTCAGGAAATTGATTATCAATTAATCAAAACAACATCTACGAATGTAACTATGTCAATTCCTTTTACTGACGGAACAGAGGAAATAGAGATCATCGCAACAAACGTAGGCTAAATCTCATCATTCTTAAAATAAATCATACAAATAAGCATCTCACATTATGTTTTGTTTCTAACTATCTCAATTATTGGGACAGAAACACCAATGGCTATTGCTACCATTACAAGAGGATATACAAATGACATGTCTACCATTATCTGAACTGTCTTGAAAGACTAGATAAATTTTTTATTAAAAGTTTAACGTTTGTTTAAATAAATGATATGTGTAATGGCATATTTCTAAATTACTTCGTAATCATAATTAAGTTCAAAGGCTATGGATTCTCAGTTAATGTCAAAGATCACTAAGAAATTAGAGTGACCACAGTATCACAATCGGTCAAAGGATTGCCGTAATTTACATCATCCCGCTGGATTTCTATGGTCTGCATCACAATTTACTTGACAGGATAAATTACTTACTCTAGATCTCAAAAATCTTTTTTCTGTGAAGATAACGAATAGGAATTGCTAAATAATTAGTCTAACCTAGAAAAATAATGAGTTTGGAAGGAATAGACGATCAGATTGAAAGTTACACAAAGAAAATCAATGAAAAAAATGAACAACTCAAAGATCCTAATCTTAGTCAAAATGCAAAAAAGATTTTAGAATCTGAAATCATGACTGCAAACAAAGAAAGAACAAAATTGAAAATAAGAAAAAATGATCAATTTACAACAAGACATAGATAAGAAATACTTTTGTTAATATTATGATCTAGATTTTGAACTTGTGATCTTCTCAACCACATCGGTTCTCAGCTGACCACAGGCAGCAGAAATCTCCGATCCTTTCTCAACTCTTACAGTGCAGTTTATACCGCCTTTGCGAAGAATCCGCTGAAATTCATGTACCCGTCGTCGTTCTGGCTTCTGAAAACCACCAGCAGTAGAGTTTACGGGAATCAAATTAACGTGGGCGCCATTGCCTTTCAAGAGCAGAGCCAACTCCTCTGCAACTTCGGGAGAATCATTGACACCATCAATAAGGGCATATTCAAAAGTAATGCGGCGACCGGTCTTTTTGAAGTAGCGCTTTGATGCCAAAAACAATTCCTCTACCGAATGCGATCCAGCTGTTGGCACCAACCTGCGGCGTAGCTCATCATTTGGTGCATGTAAAGAAATAGCTAGTCCAATTTGGAGTTGCTCATCTGCAAGACGGTCTATCATTTGTATGACACCGACAGTGGAAATGGTTATGCTTCGTTGTCCCAGTCCAAATGCTCGGGCATGTGTCAATAGTCTGACGGCACGGATGGTCTCGGCATAGTTTGCCAGCGGTTCGCCCATTCCCATGAAGACAAGATTTGTGACATGCTCATCTCGCTCGCGAAGAGCATGAGCAAAGTGTAATACCTGTGCAACTATCTCCTCTGCTTTTAGATTTCGTTTAAAACCCATTTGCCCAGTTGCACAAAACACACAACCCATTGCGCAACCAACTTGGGTAGAAACACAGACAGTAGACCGCGGATGAACTTTGGTCTTGGACGGATACTGCATAAGAACAGTCTCAATCAAAGTTCCATCATCATACTTGAGAAGCAACTTTGTTGTCTGTCTATCTTCGCTTGCAACGCTATGAGCTTCACTTGCAGAACCAATAGTGTATCCTGATGCAACTAGTGCATCTCGCATAGCTGCAGGAATCTGATGCAGATCAGATATTTTCTTGGGTGAATCATGATACAGAGCATGGAGTAACTGGTCTGCACGATAGCGTGGCTGACCCATATCTGTGACAAGCTTGTCCATCTCTTCTGGTAGTACACGATAAAGGTCTGTCATATAATATTCGCTACTGATTTTATTGGAAATAATAACATGGCGTTGTTTTTCAATATGATTTCAATTTCATAATGTGTGGTTTGCATATTTTTTCGTAGACTAGAAATGTCTCTACCAATAATTAATCGAATCGTTTTATTTACAATCAAAATAAGGACGAAATTAGAATTTTCATACATGTTGATACTTTTAGAGACTCAAAAAATTCGTCACTAGTATATCATTAATTCTTTTTCTTCAAGCATCGTATGTAGGTTGTTTACCGATCTGTATACATCAGATTCTTTTTTTGCACCAGTACAAACAAGCTTTCCTGACGCAAAAATCAAAATTACCGTTTTTGGATCAAGCATTCTGTGTATTAGTCCGGGGAATTGTTCTGGCTCATACATGCTTCGCGGCAAGCTTCTTGCAGCTCTTTCTAGGTGAACTTTTCCATTAAGGTTTACCGAAGCTACGATATTTTGAATTGTTATGACGGGATCGTTTTTTACTTTAACTTTGCCTTTTCGAAGCTTTTGTACCACGCTTCTTACTGCACTGATTGATTGTTCTGTGGATTTTGCTCCGGTGCAAACCATCTTTCCAGAACTAAAAATGAGCGTTGCAGTCTTTGGCAATTTTATTCTAAATACTAGTCCTGGGAATTGCTCAGGGTGATATTCTGTATCAGGGAATTTTTTTGTGATTTCATTGAGATCAAGTCTTTGATCAACAGATGCTGAAGCCACGACATTTTCAATACTTACCATTGGTTTAGTTTGAGGCATATCTGACTCTTCGATATATACCCGTTATATATACTCGGAAAGTATTTGTTAAACAAATTATCTAATTTTTAGATGTAAACCCTGAATTTTTTGAGATATATAATTTATCAGACATATCCATTAAACAAAAACTACATCTGCCAGGATTTGGTAGAAAACATGTTAAACTGCATGAATTACAAAAAATTCAGAGAATCTAAAAAAGATCATTTTGTCACAAAAGATGGCAGATTTACAAAGGCGGAAATCATAAAACAGCTTGAAAACTGGTTAATGCAAAGACTAGGAGAACCGCAGGATTTCTTTGATAAAAATAAGGTAAAAGAAGATTGAAAATATCCCTATCGCTTTGAGGCTATCTTGTCATGAATTTGTGCCAGGATTAATTCTGCCTTTTCCTTGTTTTCAAATGATTCAATTTTTTCATCCATTATGGAATCAATTTCATAGCTCTTGTCAACCAAGACATTTGCTACATGGTCATCAAGTGTTCCATTGCCTATCAAATAATATGCAAAAACTGTATTTTTCTG
>JBOGQR010000093.1:0-5730 GCA_050749225.1 Nitrosopumilaceae archaeon
CTATTATAATATGAGTACATCCAAAGTTTTTTCTCATTATGGCATGATGAATTGCTTCTTTTGGACCAGCATACCTCATTTCTGTATGAAGTGTTGCTAGCAGACATCGATTTTGCGGATAATAATATTTGATTAATGTTTCGTAGGCACTAACTATTACTTCATCCGTAAAATCTCCAGATTTTTTCTTGCCTATCAACGGATTTACAAAAAGACCATCATGTGTATTAAGAGACGCCTTTTGAAGCATTTCATGAGCTACGTGTGGTACATTTCGTGTTTGAAAAGCTACAATAGTTTTCCATCCTGATTTTTCAAAGCTTGATCGTGTTTCAATTGGTGTCTTTCGATATTTTCGTATGGGTATTTCAGACGGCCTTTTGATATAGTCAATTTTTCCACCAACAAGAAAGTCATGCATTGACATGGTCTTTGCAACACCTGGATGGGTTGGATCAGTTGTACCATAGACGCCCTTTGCTGTGATGTTTTTGTCAAAAGTATATACATCTTCAACATGTAAAATTGCAAAATCTTCGCCCTGAGGATTTTTTAGGCTAACATCACGTGCATCTTTCATTTTGGCAGCTGTTTGTTTGTCAACATCAAGTACAATTGGAACTGTCCAAGGAATTCCGTTTGTTAATCTTCCCTTGTTAACTACTGCTTCAAAGTCTTGTTGTAGTAAAAACCCCTCCAGTGGACTAAAAATTCCATCTGCTATGTTTTCAATATCACTCGCAAGATCAGCATTAACTGATATTGAATATGCCCCAAGAGAATTTTTAGTTGTTATTCTGTTTACTAACTTACCACCATGTGGTCTAGCAATTCCCTTACCTTGTTCCAAAAGACTCACTTGTTACCGTGATCTGCGTGTAAACCGCATTCTTTTTCCGGATCAGTTTCCCACCACCAGCGCCCTGCTCTTAATGGTTCACCTGGTTTTATTGCTCGTGTACATGGCTCACATCCAATGCTAGGATAACCCTTATCATGTAACTTGTTATATGGAATATTATTTGATTTGATATAATCCAAAGTTTGATCCCAACTCCAGTCAATTATCGGATTTATTTTGATCATGCCATTGTGTTGTTCATCTATTTCAATTTTTTTTGAGCCTGCACGGTTCTGAGTTTGGTCGTTTCGTAATCCCGTTATCCAACCATCAAGTGTTGCAAGCATTTTATTCAAAGGATGAACCTTTCTTATGCCACAACAAAGTTTTCTGTTCCCTATGCTTTGATAAAATAGGTTCATTCCATTTACTCGAACCATCTGTTCTACTTCATTTTGGTCTGGAAACATGACTTCAAGGTTTATGTTGTATTTGTTTCGAATCTCGTCCATCACATCGTAGGTCTCCTGATTGAGCCTTCCCGTATCAAGGGTAAAGATTCTAGCCTTTGGGTTTATCTTCATCATCATATCTATTACAGCTACGTCTTCTGCGCCAAAACTTGATGCCATCCCTAGTTTTGGATGAAGATTATCGATTACCCATTTTAGAACTTGTTGTGGAGTTTTTAGATCGTTGTTTAATTGATTAATTTGTTCAGCAGTAAACTTGCCCATAAAGAATTGCATTTCTTCTGGTCATATAATTATTACTAGATTCAATTAGAAAGAAAACTCATTCTAGAGTTATAAAGAACTTGAAACAAAGAAAGCAAATGAGTGAGAAAACAGTAATTGTCGTTTTCCCTACCATTTTTTCTTTAAACAAAATAGATTATCTAATTTCAAACATATCTAAAATCCTTAAAATGAAAAGCCAGAGTTATGGCAAAATACAACAAAGTGATTCTGTCATAATAATAGATGCAAAGGATCCTGTTATTGCGTCATCAATAATAGGCAATCTTTTTGGAATTGACCGAATAGCAATTGCAACAGAGGTAGAAAATAGTTTTGAGGGTGTTCTTTCCAACATTGTTAAAATTGGTTCTAATCTTCTTCTCAAAGGGGAAAAATTCCTAACAAAAGTAGAAGGACAGACAACCCAATACATGCCAAAAGACTTGGAGCTAGCTGCAACGTCTTCACTAATTGAAAAAACTTCTCATCTACAAACAAAACCTGGTTCTGAAACAATCTATGATAAACTTCTTTACACGTATCTTACAAAATCACATGCCTACATCTGTATTTTTATCGATAAAGGTAATGGTGGAATCCCATATAATTCTCATAATGAAAAAATCCTTTGTTGCGTACATGATGAATTTTCAGCAATTTCGTGTCTTCAGATAATTAAGATGGGTTTTGAACCTAAAATTCTAGTATGTTATCAAAGCGAACCAGATCTTCTAAACATAGTCAAGATGATAAATCAAATATTATCACATATAATACAAGATAAGGTTGAACTCCAGTTTTGCAAACTTTCTGTAAAGTCATCTGGAAGTTCAAGCATTTTGTTTAAGGTTGCTGCCATAACAGAAATACTTACAGTTCTTGCAACCAAAATAAAAATAGAAAGGATCTCAGTTTCAGTTTCATCTCTGATATTTCCCTCTTGGTTTATAGAGTATAATGCCAAAGTAATATTAAAGAAAAATATGATGCCATGGTTTCCTCTTCTTGCAGTAGATAATAGTATTTTTGAAAATGCAAATGAGTTAGGATTAGAAAAATATATGCCCAGAATACAAAATTTATGCAAACTAAAATTTAAAAACATCAATATACAACAAGACAAAATTCGCAAGATTTCACAGGTAGCAATAAAAACAAGAAAGATAATCACAATTAAAACAGGTACAAAAAACGTACATGATATTATTGATTCAATAAAATCTGATCATTGAGAATTTAAACGGGATGTATTGATTTTATCTCGTGCTAAAGATAGGCGAATTCATCTACCCGTGGGGAAATGGCCATTACACGAGAATGATGGTATTAGATCAGATCCTACCTAAATATATAAAATCAGAGTTTGAGGTTCATTATTCAAGTAAGGGCGAAATATATCAAAAACTACTCAAAAAATTTCCTACAAAAAAACAACATATTCATGAGATTTTCATGCCAACACCAATTGATGGAAAGAAAGGCCCAAGTGTTACACGTTCACTGTGGAATTTTTTACTTCCAGTTTCAGGAAATCCACCGCTAGTTAAACAAATTTCGAGATATCTAATAAAGGAAGCAAAATTATATGATGCACAAAAATTTGATCTTGTAATAAATGATGGTGATGTTGGATCTAATGTATTAGCAGAAAAAAGAGGAATTAATTGTATATTTGTAACAAACCAGTTTAAACCAAAACTTTGGAAATCACATTCTTATTTTTATCCCTCAGTAGTTTACATATCAAAACAGATAGCAAAAGCTACAAAGATAATAGTAGCTGATTCTGCTCCCCCAAACACTATCTGTGAGTACAATCTCAACTTCACAGATAAGATAAAGGAAAAAGTGATTTATGCAGGACATTTTTCAAATGGAATAATAATAAATCTAAAACCAAAATCAGATTTAGAAAAATTAATTGAAAATGAAGATTTTGGATATTGGATGCAAACTGGCAACAAAGCTACTAATGATGCAACTAGTAAAAAATACAAACAGGTTTTTCATGCAAATGAGATGCGTAATGAAAAAAGAATAATATCTCATGCGAAAAATGATCCAACTATAGATAGAGTTACTGGGAAAGACGGTAAAACATACTCTTTTTCTGAAGCTTTTGACAAAAAAATAGATTGGATTCAAATTGATGTCGGATTTTTGTCAGAGCAAGAAAAAAACACAGTTCTGGATTTGTGTAAATATGCTGTGACAAATGGTTCACACACAGCAATGGGTGAAATACTAGGAATAAAAGCAAAGCCAATCGTAGGTATTCCAATCTATGATGAACATACAAACCAAATAAAATGGGCAGAAGATAGACAGTTAGGGGTTCTTGCAACAAACAAAAAACAAGTGATAATGGGCGTTCATAAAATACAAAAAAATTATGAGGCATATTTACATCATGTTACTGAATTTTCAAGAAGTTTTGATAGAAATGGTGCACAAAATACGGCAAAAATAATTTCTAAAATGCTAGAGAGTTAGAAAGGATTATAATTTTTCTTTACTTAGCTTCAAATCTGGTACGCGGCATTTCGATGGGCGAACTGACCGAAAGGGATGACGATAGAGACCGCGTACCAGAAAATTGGCAAAGGCTTTTATGGATAATTTTGATGATTGGCGTCATTGACTGATTGTCCGGAGTGCGCAGCCAAGGAAGTACAGATAGAGATGAAGTTTGATCTTAACACGAAACATTTTATCTGTAAAAAATGTGGTCTTTATGCAACCAGAGAACAGATAAGCGATATCAGAGACAGATTAAATCGTCGTGAGAAAACAAGAGAGGACAAACACGATGAATATAGAGATTGGTGGACATCAAGCAAAAAAGAAAAACAAAGTTAGTTTTAAGAGTGAAATCAAAAATGGTAAAAGAACTTCCAAAATGGGCTCAAGATGAAATAAAAAATGCAAAATTCGACAAACCTGAGTCAATAACTAGAACTGGGTACATACTTGAGATTTATGATAAAGATTACAAGATTGATGCTCAGCTATATGAAGAAGTTGAAGATGGAAGACGTATCATAACACTAGATTTACCAAAAAAATCTAAAACTGGAGACCTAATGAAGGGAGTCGTCTATGAATTTACATTTAATTCTGTCAAGGCACCATTGAGTAAAAAACTAGTAGAGCTTCTAAAAAAAGAAATGGAGATAGAGATGGATGCAATTTACCAGTTTGAGCTCACACAACTTGAAGCAATGGATGTAGATTCTGGTACCTCAAGTTCATCAGAATCTGAAGAAGAGTAATAGTTTCCATTACAGATTAATTTAGAGTACTTTTCTTGTTCTCATTGCCTTTCGAAAAGCTGCACCTATGATTGGATTAATTAGATAAGGAAATGTTTGTTTGAACCACACTGCAACTCTAACAAATGACGGGACGATAATCTCTAATCTTGGTGAGGATGATGCCCTTACTACAGCTTTAGCTACAGCATTAGAACTAAGAGACAGTGATGAATACTTTGGGAAAGATTTGAAGGATTGATGTTTTAAAAAATTAGTTCTGACCATAATAGGACTGACTACAGTAATCCCAACCCCAGTTCCCTTTAACTCATGATAAAGGCTTTCTGAGAAACCTAACATGGCAAACTTAGATGCACAGTATGGTGCAATTCCAGGTATGCCCAAACTTGCTGCAACTGAAGCCACATTTACGATATGTCCTGATTTTTGCTCTAGCATTTTTGGCAGGAATACCTTTGTACAATAAACCATTCCAAAGTAATTTGTAGCCATTTGAGATTCTATTTCTTCAATTTTTGATTCATGTATTAGACCATAAATGCCAAAACCTGCATTATTTACTAAAATATCAATTCTACCAAACTTTTCCAAGACTGCTTTGCCCATTTTTTCAACTTCATCTTTTCTGGATACATCGCAAGGATAAACCAGAAATTCAGAATTGTATTTTTTAATTTTTTCTGCTACAACGTCAAGATCTTGTTTATTTCGTGAAACTAACACTACTTTACTTTTTCGTTTAGCAAACTCTACTACTGATTCTTCACCAATACCGCTAGAAGCTCCGGTGATTACAACTACTTTGTTAGTATAATTCATTAAAACAAAAAAGAGTCTTTGAAAATAAAGTGGTTTCTATACAGTTTTTGTATTT
>JBOGQR010000094.1:0-5643 GCA_050749225.1 Nitrosopumilaceae archaeon
GTTTTGCAGTATCTGCACCCACAGCTGCGCTTTACATATCGAGTCAAGGTCAAAGTGGTCGTCAATAATGGTAACCAGCGTGGTTCCTGCTGTCTTTGGGATGTGCATAAAATAGAGAATGTCATCTTCTTTCAGGTTGTACACAATAGATTTCTGTTTTATTTTTTCCATTTAGACCGCCTAAAGTTAATTTTTTATTCTTAATTTATGTAGTGATTTTAAATAACCAAAAGTCTATGAAAACTCTAGCCATTAACAAAAAAAATTGCAAAAAAATAGATAAAATGAGAATCATTTCGATTTATACCTTTATTAATAGAAATAGGATTAGAGAAGAAGACTGTTTGAATTTTGAAGATTAAATCAATTCATCAATTTTTACCTGTTTTAGCTAGACATGATGCAATAGGAGAAACTGTCTTGGAGATCCAACGCACTTTGAAAAATTGGAATTATGATTCAAAAATTTTTGTAGAAAAACCTATAGATCAAACATCTAAAATAACAAAAATCTACACAGATTATGTACCGGAAGAATCTGATATTGTCATTTATCATCATTCGATTGGATCTGCATTAGCTGATTTTATACCCAAACTGAATGTTATCAAAGTTCTCTTCTATCACAACATAACTCCACCCCAGTTCTTTGAAAAATACAATAAAACAATTGTAACAGAGCTTCACAATGGCAGATCTCAAACAGAAAAACTTGCAAAGCATTTTAGTTTTGCAATGGCGGCATCTGAATACAATAGATTCGAACTTCGTTCCATGGGTTTTAAGAACATACTAAATATGCAATATTTCATGAATCTAGAAAGATTTGATAACATTAAACTAAAAGAAGATATTTCTAAACAATATCAAAACACTAAAAACATACTTTTTGTGGGACGAAAATCCCCAAATAAGAAAATAGAAGATTTGCTAAAAGTATTTGCCTATTTTAGAATTTTTAATCCTGCATCTAAATTATTTGTATTAGGAGGGAGTTGGGCAGTCGAAAACTATGTTGAAGACTTGAATGCACTCTTAGAAAATTTGCACATCAAGAACGATGTTGTTTTTATCAATACCCTAACAGATGAAGAATTGGCATCCTACTATAAGATTGCAAATGTATTTCTTTGTTTGAGTGAACATGAGGGATTTTGTATTCCATTAGTTGAAGCGATGTATTTTGGTGTTCCAATTGTAGCTTATAACTCAAGTGCAATCCCAGATACGTTGGGTGGATCAGGTATTCTAGTTAATCATAAAAAATATCCTGAAATAGCACAGATAATAGAGATGATAATTAAAAACAAAGAACTTGCTGAAGATATTAAATCTAAGCAGAAAGATCGTTTAAGATTCTTTAGTAATTCAAATACGACTGAGCTTCTTAAAAAAAACTTGGAATATATCACTCAAAATAAGGAGAATAATTCTGGATGATAGTTGTATGATAGACGATATTATGAAAGAAATTAAAAAAAGAGCGAAGCTTAAAAATAATCAGCCTATTACAGCAGAAAATATTGTTGCAAAAGCATCAAAAGAATATAATAAAAGATTAGCTGCTATAGATCATAATTCTAATGAAGCAAAAAAATTGTCACATCTAGATTCCTTACATCTTTCATCTTTTGACAGAATTTTAAAAACCTCATTGGATAAATCGATTGAAAAAGAGTTAGAGCAAGCAAATTTATCACATGACATCCAAGTACACAACAAAATCCTCACATCAAAACCGAAAATTATTAAAAACCTAGTTTTAAAAATACGTCATATTTTACAAAACGAAATTAGATTTACTTTAAATCCAATTGTTGATAATCAAATAAAATTCAATACCCATTTGGTTAGAGTCGTAAACCATCTTTCAAAGAGAAACACACATCTAGAAAACCTATCGGCACATTTAGAAAATCAGGTTGGTACGCTAGAAAATCAGGTTAGTACGCTAGAAAGCCAAGTAAAATATCTAGAAAAACAAATCATACTTGCACACATAACTAGATCATACAATCATTTTCTAAAACGCGAACCAACTACACATGAAATCAATTCGTGGTTAACGGAGATCACATCTGGAAAAATTTCTTCATCTGAGTTGTCCAAATTAATACAAAATTCTGAAGAAGCGCAACAAATCATGAAACAAAATTTGAAACAAAAAGGATTTTCATTTGTTGAAGATGAATTAGTATCTAAGGAAGTTGATGGGCATCAAATTTATTTCAAGATTACCAATAAAGCTTATACAGAATCTTTTTCTCAGAGAGCACTTTACGAGGATGGTTCTACAATGGCAATTAAAAATTTGATAACTCCTGGAATGAATGTAATCATCATTAGGGCCAACATTGGATATTTTGCTCTTTTGGCTGCACGGCAGGTTGGCCCAAAAGGAAAAGTCTTTGCATTTGAACCTTCTCCAAACACTATACAAATTCTAAGAAAGAATGTTGATGTAAATGGATACAAAAACATCGACATCATACAAATGGCAATATTCGACAAAACTGGAAAATTCTCTCAATGGTTTAAGGATAGTAACAGCAATTATAACTTTTTGTCATCAGAGACTCAATCTGAAATGATCAATGTGGAGATCCTCACAACCTCAATTGATGAATTCCTTATAAATAAAAATCTGAAAATTGATTTGTTAATCATGGATGCTGGAGGTTCTGAGAAGAAAATTCTCGATGATATAAAAACTATATTACAAAATAATCCGCAAATAAAAATAATAACAGAATATAATCCGCATGCTCTAGAACTTGCAGGATCCAATGGGAAGGAGTTTTTAGAAAAGATTACAGAACTTGAATTTTCGTTATATTTACTAAATGAGAAAGAGCCCCCCAAAATGATAACAAAGGAGCAAATTTTAGAAGATATAAGTTATCCAAATACAGCCAATCTATTACTTACAAAAAATATTTCCAAATTGAAATGAGCAAATTTAAGAAAATAATATTTGTCACACCTTGGTATGGCAAAGATGCTACTGGGGGAGCTGAATTACAGTGTAGAACACTTGCAGAAAATCTTAAAAACGCTAGATTTAACATTGAAATTTACACTAGTTGTTCCAAACAATTTCACAGTTCATGGATAAATGACTTCAAACCTGAAAAATATTATGAAAATGGTTTGTTAGTAAAAAGATTCAAAGTAGATAAAAGAGATTCTGACCTTTTTAATTCCTTAAACAGTACAATCCTTTCAAATTCACCTCATCTTAATGAAGACGAAGAGTTGGCATATTTTAAAAACAGCATAAACAGTAAAGATATGATGAATGAAATAAAAAATGATTCTGAAAGTTTATTCATTTTCATTCCATACTTGTATGGAACAACCTTCTTTGGTTGCCAAATCCATCCTGAACGTTCCATAATGATTCCGTGTTTACATGATGAAAATTATGCAAAAATGTCTCTGATGAAAAGAGCCATTTCACAGGTCAGAGCAATTTCGTTTAATTCTGCATCTGAAAAGGACTTTGTTGGTTCTTTATTGGAAAAACTTCCACACAATAGTATATTGGGAGAGGGTATTGACATCCCAAATAAAACAACTGATCCTATTTCGTTTAAAAAAAAATATAATTTAAAAGAATTCATCCTGTATGCTGGCAGAAAAGAAAACGGTAAGAACACCCCATTGCTTGTGAAATATTTCACAAAATTTCTAGAAAATAACAATACAGATTTAAAGTTAGTATTGACAGGCAAAGGAGACGTTTCTATTCCTGACCAATATTCAAAAAATATTCTAAACATATATCTTTCAAGTGAAGAACTACATGACGCATACTCTGCAGCTACCTTGTTCTGTTTACCATCAATACACGAAAGTTTTTCTCGAGTCATAATGGAGTCTTGGCTACATAAAACACCTGTCTTGGTAAATGCTGATTCTTTAGTAACAAAGGATTTCTGTTTAAAAAGTGACGGCGGTCTGTATTTTACTAACTATGACGAGTTTGAAGAATGTATAAAATATTATCTTGAGAATCCTGAAATACGAAAAAAACTAGGAGAAAATGGGCAAAACTATGTTTCAACTAACTTTAATTGGAACAAAATTATTTCAGTTTACACGGAATTTTTTAATTCAATTTGAATTTGGAAATATATTGATTTATGAATTACAAATAGGATTATTGTAATATGTTACAAAATAATACGTTATATTTTCTCCATATTCCTAAAACAGCAGGAACCACAATTATTAGCATTATTGATAATTATTTTAATTCAGACTCAATATTGCCAGAGGAAGTCTGGAATCATCTTTTAAAGAATTTTCCTTCAGACTTTACAAAGTATCGATTAATTCGAGGACATTTTGGTTATGGGATACATCGACTTTTTCCTACAAAACCAATCTATATGACCATGCTACGAGATCCCATAGAAAGAACTATTTCATCTTATCATCACATTACTGTTGATCCTATTGCCAACAATTGGATAAAACTATCCAAGGTAGAAAGCCTTACTGAAATGATTGATGATCCAAAAATGAGTCTTTTTTTCAGGAATACCCAAACGCGTCATCTTGCCTTAGATTTGGATGTCATAGATACGATCAGGTCTTTGAATAAAGATGAATTACATGATTTTCTCTACGAGTCTTCGTCAGAATTTTTATCACCAAATATTACCGGTGATAAAATGCTCAAGATTGCAAAGCAGCACCTCTCCGAGTTTGCATTCTTTGGCATTACGGAAAGGTTTGAGGAATCCCTGCTTTTGATGTGCTATACATTTGGTTGGAACCCCCCGCATAAAATCTGGAAACAAATGGTTCTGCCGGGCAGACCGGCGATAAAAGATTTTCCTACGGACACGGTTGAAAAAATCAGGAAAAATACAGAATTGGATAATAAACTATATCAATATGCGGTGAAAATTTTCGACAAACGATTCAGAGTAATGATGTTCGAATTGGAAAAAAAATATGGTAAAAAATTTGAAAACAAATCGCAGATTGAAAGAATATATCAACTTCTTGAAAAACAATATTCTGAAAAAATTGGCATTAGCATACCAAAGATAAATTCAATTGATTATAGATTCAATGAGCCGTTATTAGGAGATGGCTGGCATATGCGGGAAAACTACAACAAAAGTGGGAGGATATTTAGGTGGACAGGGCCTGACAATGTTTCCACAATTAATTTTCCATTAAATCAAAATAATGATCTCAAAATACGATTTAATGTCATAATGTCATTATCAGACGACATCTTAAAGTCAATTGTTTTAAAGGTAAATGACAACCCTGTCCCACTTGATATTGTACAACAAAGAGATGGAGAAACAATTTTTGAAGGATTTATACAAAAATCATTTCTAACAAATCCAATGAAATTTACTCGATTTACCCTTAGTCTAAGTCATACACTTATTCCTAATTCGATCAATCCAAAATTGACTGACAAACGTCTATTGGGAATAGCTATAGATAAAATTCTAATATTTTAATTCAAAACAATTCTTTTCAAATTATTCTTAAAAATTCATCCTGTCTTGATATGGTCTATTGCCAGCCCAAGCTTTCTCTTGTCCGTATTGTTCTTATCCACATCATGACAGCTTGTTGTATTTGCCACCACAAATGACAGTTCCGTAATTT
>JBOGQR010000095.1:0-5639 GCA_050749225.1 Nitrosopumilaceae archaeon
GTGGAGGTGGTAGTGAAGCAATGAAAAATGCTGGCAAAAATGCTACCGTGGGAACAAGTAGGTATAGAGAATGTTTGAAAAATTCTCTAGCCGCATAAATATTTCGTTTAGTTATCTCAATTGGATCTTCTTTAGATATATCGAATAACATCATCATGACGGTTCCAGTTCTTACTATTATTGCAAGTATCCATCCACACCATATTACAAAATACCAATTTGTATATGCTAAAACAGCTTTATCTGATACCACAAATGCAAGAAGAATTACATATATGGTGATAATTGCAGGATAAATCCTGCTTAATTTTCCTGCAAGTACTTCTAATGGTCCAAAGGCATTATCGTCATAAGGCGTATCTTTCCAATCCTCTGTTTCATTCTTTTTTAAATATGTGTGTCTAAGTTTTTGTAAACTCTTGCTGGAGTTGTAGATGAATCCCATTACGATTCCTATGCCGCTGAAAACTAGAAAGATGCCCATGTTAGGAGGAGGGTTTCGAATATTTGTCGAATCAGACAAACCTACCTTTTCATTTAATTCTATATTCTGTGAATTGTTACTTGTTTCAGCATAAGCAGAAAACCATGTAATTATAATAAAAAGAACAACTATTGACGTAATCATTACTTATCTCTGATGTATGATCCTAAAATCCTTGTTTCATCCTTTTTTGCTTCTAATTATAAATATCCAAAAATCTCCTGAAAACTCCAAAAAACAACCAAAATCAAGTACGTATGATCAAAATTTTAGGGATAGTGGCTGGTATGCCTGGGGATATCCCCCGGACCGTATAGGGGGTAGTATGGGGGTTGGGGGTATGATCTACAGTCTAGGCAGTGCACACCTACGTTGGTTATATGAACATGGGCAGTAGATCAAATTTCTCTTTATAAATAATCTGGCAGTACGCCTCATATGTCATATGCTGAACTGTTATAATACAATAACATCAATAATAGTAAATAAACAAATGTAAACACTTTTTTGTTGACAAGTGTTTACTTTCAAAATAATGTCAAATCCTTTCATGCCTGGAAATGGCATAGAACCTAGATATCTTGCAGGAAGAGAAGAGTTCATAGTGTTTTTTGAACGATCTTTAAAATCCTATGAAGGAGGTCTTCCAAGAAATACTGTTTTATCTGGATTAAGAGGTTCTGGAAAGACTGTTCTCTTACGACATTTCAAAGTGTTATCCGAATCAAGAGATTGGCTGGCAATAGAAAGAGAATTTAATGATAGGTTTTCTGATGAAAATTCATTTGCAGAAGCAATTGTCAAAGACATAATCTCAGGTGCGACAGAAGTATCACTAGCTAAGAGAGCTAAACAAGTTGGCAAAAAAATAATTGATATAATAAAACCAGAAGAGCTAAGCGCATATGGTGTAACTTACAAACCATTCTACAAAGAAAAGAAACATCTTCTAGAAGACTATTTGAAAGAAATGCTAATGAAGAATTGGAATGCTTTCAAGAAGTCTGATAAAAAAGGGGTGGTATTTCTATATGATGAATTTCATACTGTGAAAGATTCTAAACAACAAAAATCTTATCCTCTTGCTAGCTTACTTGGGGCCATATCTTATGCGCAAAGAAACGGGTGCAAATACTATCTATGCTTGGGAGGTTTACCTACAATTATGTCCAATCTGAAAGATGCAAAGACCTACACAGAGAGAATGTTTGAACTAAGACAAGTCGGAAATCTTGAAGATGCTGAAGCCAAAAAAGCAATAATAAACACGCTCAAAAGCTCAACCTATCAATTTGAAGATAAACTCATTGATAAGATAATAGAAGAGACAGGAGGATATCCGTATTTCATTCAATTCTATGGCTATTTCATAATAGAACAGATTGGTAAAAAAATAATCACTCTTAAGGACTTTCTAGGAATTAGATCAAAGATTGTCAAAGAGCTTGATGCAGGGTTCTTTGAAGATAGGGTGAAACTAGCTTCATCAAAGGAAAAACAAATTCTTGTTGCCATGGCTAGAGCAGGTACGGGAGAGATTGAAATCAAACAAATCAGAACAATATCAAAGATTAGTCATGGAATACTCATGGAATTGTTAAAGAGACTAATTGAGAAAGGCTTGGTTTACAGGGCTGAGAGGGGAAAATATGGATTTACTTTACCACTCTTCAGAGAATTTTTGCTTAGACTAAAGTAAACACTTGTCAACAAAAAAGTGTTTACATTTGTTTACAATTTATTTTAACAATATGGTAAAACGATTTAAGAGAAACAAAAACTGCTAAAAACCCATGAATAATAATGATGGATCCTCAGAAAGAAATCCTTCATTATTTGACATAAATGAGTTGGAAAAGAAATATGAGAAAAGCTTTGATTATAATTTCTGGCTGCACAAGTTTCTAGCCTTAGAAAACTTACTTAAAGATCAAGAAAACATGCAGAAAATACTAGTTGATGGTGAATCCGTTGATTCATTGAAGAGTAGTTTTGAGATGGATATGCACATGTCAGTTTTCCATTCTTCTGAAACATTATTTCTTATTTTGTTTGGTTTCATAGAGCAACCACGATACATGTGGGCTTGGGTTTCAAACTGTGATTCAAAAGATCTGTATAAAATGATTAAGAAATTACGAGATAAAGGTCTGGGATCATTCATAAAAAACACTCAACAAAAAATACGTGATTTTCTATACTGTGGAATTAAAAAAGAAGATAACCGCTATTCCTCTACTCTTACAAGCGCTGAATTTGTAATAAATTACCTAAGAAGACTTGCTCATGAATATCTGGATCATGCTGAATACAATTCATTCAAACATGGTATGCGATGTTATCCAGGTGAATATGGTTTACAAATGATGGGACCAGATGGAACACCGATTCTGGATAGCAAGAATCCTGGGATCTTTTATCTAACCACAAGTCGCAAGTATGAAGAAGGTAAACTAAATGTTAGAGTAGATGAGACGATGAAAACTTATCAAATTGAACGAGACAAAAAGATAGTAATGGTAAATTCTTTAATCTTACAAACTATTTTTTCTATCCGGCGTGCAGTTCTAACTGGAAAACCAAATGCAAAATATGGTGTGACTATTTTTGATAACACAAAAGTAGATGATATCTTCAAATTTGAAAAAGATTCTGAACACAAAGGATTCCTATTAAAATTGAGCAGTAAACCAATTTCAGAGAAGAAATCCACGAGACGAGCAAAACTTGGAACCAAAACTAGCAGAATATAGACGCTAATCCCATCGGGTCCGCGAATTTCTCATATAATGAAAATATGATCAAGATAGCAGACCTGTAAGAGTCCGAGTCTTATCCAATACCTATTATTCAGTAGCTACTCGTATCAATTCAGAAATTTGTTTGCCTTTTCCTTGAGAGAGTGCTGATATGCCTCCAATCAAACTTTCAGTTACAATGCCTTTATCAGCAAGTACTCGAACAGCCATCAACGAAGTATTTCCAGCCATGCAAACAAGTAACGACTTGCCAGACTCATCAAGAGCTTTATTCAACTCTTCAGGAATTTGTTGTGTTGATAATAGCCACTCCACATCTCTTGCCTTTGGCACAATGATCTTGTTTTTATCAACACCAAGAGATTTTGCAATTAACTCTATTCCTTCCTCGCGTGGAGTATATTGCGTATGAACCCAAATTACTCTGTCATAGTCGCCTATGTTTGATACAGCTTCCTGCATAGAAACCTGAGTACGGTTCTGCTTCTTTCCAATCGCCTCAAGATTTTTTTTGTACTTTTGTATTCCGTCAGCAACTATTACGACAAACTTTGCTCCAAAACCGCCAACGTTTGCCATCTGCATCACTGCGTATAGCGCAAGGGCGCTACTTTCACCCATGTCATAACCCTTGTCTACAAAAAACTTTAGCAGAAGTTTTGCCTGCTCAAAATCTACTTCATGCTGTCCAGCATATCGCTCAGGTTCGTAAAACTTTAGGCCAGCAGCCTTACCTTTTGTCCTAATTCCTGCAACATCTTGATCACCAAGTGGAAATACCACATGCAGAGATTTTTTTCCATATTTTTCAGACAAGTATCTGCTCAAGCCACCAGACGTGCCACCTGTACCAAACGTGCAGACAATTCTAAAGTCTGCCAAGGAACGTCCTTTTTCATGTAATTGTTGGTCTATCTCAGCTGCGGTAACAGTTCTGTGTACATCAATGTTCAATTCGTTGTCATATTGTTCCGGGCAGAAACAGCCGTAGATCTTTGCAAGAATCTTTGCCAAGTTTATAATGTCTTGGCTAGCTAAAAGCGATTGTACCTCAGAACTTGCTTTATCAAAAATGACAGGGTCAAATCCGAGGTCAGATAATTGTGAGCGAATATTAGCAGCGGTTGCTTTTGCAGCCAAAATATTTGGGCTGTCCTTCATTCCCGGAGCAGGACAGATGTCCATATCAAGATTTACGATGCGTATTTTCTCGTTTCTCAACTCCTCAAATACTCCTTCCTGTAGCTTTCTTGAGACAAGGGTAACTACATCTAATCCAAGTTTAGATAATTGCCCAAGGGCTATCCCAAAATTGCCTGAGGTAGCTTCGAATATTGCCTGTCCACTCCTAAGCTTACCTGTAACAATGGCATCGTGGATTATGTGCACTGCAGGCCTTACTTTAATCGAACCTGCTAGCAAATTAGAATCAAACTTGCCGAAAACTTGGAGATCTTTATCATCAAGATTTAGGCCAAACTCTTTTCTTGCACATTCTTTCAAATCTTCAGTAATATCAATCAGGGGTGTTGCATTAACAACCTTTGTTCCGTCTGTTTTTTCTAGGTGAGGAACCTTGCTCCATATTTCTTTTTGAAAATGCTCAAGCAAAACAGTGTCACAGCTTTTCGTTGTATTTGAATCCAATTTTTTCCGCCGAGCTGTGATGGATAAGAAGATCTTATAAAATATACCATAGATTTCCGATGGTGTTTAGGGTTCAAAACAGGAAAGAACCTGATAATCTCTTGATTTTTTTAGCAATACTAGTAGTTTTCTGTCACTTCATCCCAAAGTATTCTGCGGATGACTGCAAGATACACTACATCGCCTTGTTGTTTTGTATTAAAGTCTGTAATGTTTGCCAATAAATAACATACTTTGAAAATTATTTATAATTGTCGCAGAATTGTTACTGATGAATAATTTGTTTCTTTTGTAAGCAAATTTTATTTGATATCAACTATTTCCTATTTCGATGAATTATTTTCAAAAATACAAGATCTAGACTTCCATTTTACTCGTTCACGGGAAATTAACAATAACGGTATCATAGTTATATCACCAGCTATAGTCAGCGAGGATATGGCATAGTTTGCCTGTGTATTAATTAGTGATGCCGAGAAGTTATTTGCAAAATTCAAATACAAAGTAAAGGCTGATGGAAAGATGACAAGGGTCAACAATATGGCAGCAAGCGAGATCCAAAATCCTGTCTTGTGTAACAGAAATAACTTGACTGAACCTATTACTGAGAGTATGGACCAAATCAGTAATACACAAATCATTGGAATAAGATATGCTCCTAGTCCTGTCTTGGTATATTCAACTGATAGAGCTGTTCCCCACATTTGATAGATGACTATTGCTAATAAAACTACGATTGCCTTGGAGAC
>JBOGQR010000096.1:0-5605 GCA_050749225.1 Nitrosopumilaceae archaeon
ATTTTCTCTCCAGATCTCATTTAGATTTTCTATTATGCTCTTTTTACCTTTAACAACAAGATCTTCCCGAGTCAAATTGGTATATCCTTCCTTTCTTAGTTTGATTTCATATGTTTGATTGACAGCGTGCAGATAATCTTCATCTATCATGAGATCCTCTATTGCTTGCCTTGGCTGACCGCCAAGTTCAAAAAATATCATCTGAACTGCTTTGAAACCATTTGTTTGCAATAATGTGGCAATTTGACGTGATTGATCCGTGTTGTCTAGAAGCACAAATGTGTTGTAACCATGGTTTCTATAGAATATGGCTAGTGGTAAAACTGAATTTTTATTGTATGCTGGAACTATGTTCAATGGATTCATCGAAAGGTTAGGATCTTTTAAGAACTTATCAAACGCATTTAGATACATAGAATCAGTCATTGTTTCTACAATAATGACAGGTCTTGAATTGTATCCGATTTCTCTATCAATAATTGACTCTACAAGACCTCTAGATAGGCCATAAAGAATTGGAGTAAGTGTTTGGTCATCTGCATTCCAATAATCGTAATAAATATGACTAAGGTGTTTTCTCTTATCAAGTTCTACAACAAGCAAGTTTCCTGGGGTATAATCAAATATCATGAACGGGGAATGAGTTGCATACAGAATTTGGTTAGACCCCGCAAGATTCTTTAACAAATCAGAAATTCCTCGCTGTTGAGTCGGATGCAAATTTCTTGCAGGTTCGTCAAGAAGTAATATTGCTTCTTTTAATTCTGATCTTTGTGTTTCTGCAGCAAAGTTTACAATAAATGAAAACGTCCACTTGAATCCTTCTGCTCTTCTGTTTAGAAGCCCAGTATTTGTAACTGTACCATCTTTATGAACATCAGAAATTACAACACTCAATATGTTTCCTGGATTATATCTCAGATCAACATGAATCGGATCACCTTTCCATGCGGGATTTAATCTCTCACTTAGCTTCCTACTTGCAGCATGCAAAAGTTTTATCAATCTTGAAGGAGTACTTGCTACTTCTTCCAGTTTATCTACATCAAGTTCTGCTAAATAAAATAAATTCTTGACAGTCTCTGCTTTGTCAAATTCCTCGATGTATTCTAATCCCTTTGGCCTTATGCCTTTTGTTTCTTTTAAAAACTCGTTAAGATCAATATTTCCAAGGATTTTTTTATAATCTGAAAAATAAACAAATCTTGGGTGTAATTTGTCTTCAATAAAATTTTCAAGTGCTGAGCGTTCAGTCGTTCCTACAAGTAGATTATCATAGATGTTATCTACATCTCTGTATATTTTTTCCCATTCTGAAATTACTTGCCTGTCTTCTGACGCTAATAGGTAAATCTGGTTATTGAACTCTGCCATCATATTGGTAAATGCATCTCTTGTTCTTGGGGGATGGACCTGCAAGAACTTCATATCTATTCTTATTCTAATAGGATTTGGAATATTAGATACAAAGTTTTCAATACGCTCGACAAAGTTTTCCCAAGAGTTTAGTCTCTTGCTTGCCTCCCCACTGATTTTTACATCACCAAAGTCATATTGTACTCTTGGATTTGTTTGGGTTCTGTAGATCTTTATGGTTTTGATATCTTGTAAGTTTGGGAACTTTTCCTGAATTAATTTTATTTCATTTTCATTTAGTTCGAAATCTCCTTCTGCTAACCTTATTTCTGATTTTAGCTCATCTGTCATCTCATCGCATAAATCTAATTCAGAAGCTTTGGAATCCTTGTTGAGTAAAGTGAGTGCTTCGAGTATTGTTGTTTTTCCACTCTCATTTCTTCCGATGAAAGCAGCCAAATCACCAACTTTTATTTCACCAGAATCATGAATGCAACGAAATGCACGTACTCTAAATTTTCGAAGTCGCATCTAGCGCCTATGTGCTTGTCTATGATTTAACTTATTCGTCAATGTTATCTGTTGCCATAACTAATTTTTTGACTAAATAGATATAAGGGAATGAAAATGGTTAGATAACAAAATGGCTGTGCAAAAGATAGCTTTGGTTGTTTTTATTTTTCCAGTTATAATTTCAATATTTTTTGGTGCATCCGTACTATCGAATGTACTGGTACAACCAGATAGACATCTTAACATGTGGCAATTTGTTTCTCACCAACCAATTCAAACAGGAGATAATGACATTAAAATTCAAAACCTTGTGGATTCTTATTCTATTTTTACACCAGTAAGCATTACCGTAGCAGTCAACAACACTGCGTTTGATTGTGGTGATCTCTATATCACAATTTATGATCTTGATACTTCTCCAAACCAAGTAGCAGCACAAAATGGCTACTTTTCACAATGCTTTGCAGAAAATAATTCGAGTTTACCAATTCAAGATACCTTTTCACAGATAATTGGAAAACCAGGAAATTATGAAATTGTAACAGAAATGAAAGACAAAAACTATCAAAACACGATAAAATCTACTGCTAACTTTAAAGTTCACTAAATTAAATGCTATGTTATTATATTGCTTTGAACCCAAATACTTTGGGAGTGTTATATTATTAAGTGATATTTATGGCTAAAAAGAAAGATAAGAAATCTGCAAAAAAAGTAGAAGAAAAGAAAACCATTGAAAAGAAAACCATTGAAAAGAAAAAATTAGCAAGCAAGAAGCCGTCAACTGAAAAGAAAACAGTTGTTAAAAAAGAAATCGAAGAAGATGAATTTGAAGAAATCTCAGATAAGGAACTAGAAAAATTTGAGATTGAAGGACTGGACATGGAAAAGCTTACTGCTAATGTTCGTAATATTGTAACAAAAAGTGGAGATGAAGGCATATTTCAGAGTGATTTGTGGAAAAAGATGAAACTAACCAGCAGAGATGGTTCTAGACTAGCTCTAAAGCTTGAGAGACAAAATATGATAAAGCGAGAAAAAGTTTTAGAAAATGGTCGTTGGACATACAAATTGAAAATTGCCCATGCGCCAGTAAGTACACAATCAATTGAAGCTGCACCATGTTTGATCTGTCCAGTAGAATCAAAATGTACTTTGGATGGAGAAATAAGTCCAAGAACTTGTCCATTAATTGAACAATGGGTTATAACTGAATTTACTAATGTCAAAAAGCCAAAGAAATGAAATTAATTGATGCGCGACGAGATTTTTACAGAAAATTAGCTCACCAAGAAGGATATAGAAGTCGAGCTGCGTACAAACTAAAAGAATTAAACAAATCATACCGAATAATAGGTCCTGGTTTTTATGTTCTTGATCTTGGATGTTCGCCTGGGGGATGGACACAGGTTGCAACTGAGCTTGCAGGAAATAAAGGCAAAGTATTGGGTGTTGATACATCTTTTGTGGAAGAAATTCCAAATGCCCATATCATAAGGGGAAACATTGAAGATGAATCAATCGTTGAGGAAGTTTTTTCATATTTTGAGAGAAAAGTAAATGCTGTAATTTGCGATTTATCTCCACAAGTAAGTGGAACATGGGCAATTGATCATGCTAAACAAATTGCACTAAACTATGCTGCGGCTAAAATAATGGATCATGTATTGGCATACAAAGGAAATGCATTGTTTAAGGTATTTGATGGAGAATATTCTAACGAATTTCGAGATTACATAAAAAAGAAGTTCACCAAAGTGCAATTAAGAAAACCAAAAGCAAGCAGGAAAACAAGCAGTGAACTGTACTTTATTTGCCTCGGATATCTTTCTTAATTTTTTAAAAAATCTGTAATATTTTGTCTATTCTGGCGTCTGTCCTAAACCCTGAAGGGTTTAGAGATGTCTGACTGACCTTGTATCCTTCGTTTTGAAGCTTTTCTATTATCTTTGATAGGGATGGGGGAGCACATTGTTTTTTCCGTGCAATCTCGTCGAGAGTAAAATAAGTGCTGGACATACCTATTTCGTTCTGGCACTTGAGTAATGTTTTCTCACAAGATTTGTCAAGTAGGAATTTTTTTTGCTCTTTGAGCATAATATCAACAAATGTTTTGTCATATATCTCACCAATCCAAAGAGGCCCAGCAGATTCTAGTTTTGTATCACAAACTTCGCAAGAATTGCCTTTTTCATTTTGTACTTTTCTATGACCGCAGTTTTTACAGTGTACAATATAACCAATATTTTCCTGAGAATCTGTTCTTACTAACACTTTGACATAGACCTTGTAGTAATGCATGTTGGTTTGTACAAAAAGTGGAATAATTTGAACATCCAGTCTTCCAGCTACTAGATGAATACATCCTAGAATCAACCGTATTGCAATTTCGTTTCCATATTCTGTTCTTACAGGAATTCCGTAATACTTTCTCTTACATGCTTCTTGGTATAATCCATGTAAAACCGGTAGATCAGTAGCAGTGACTGAAAGAAGACCTCCATGAGACGTGGCACGTATACCACAATCAAGGAATCTTGTAGGAGAGCCAAAGGGATCAATATCTACAATAGCTCCACGCATGTCTCTTTTAGAATGTAAGCTAAGAAATCTACATGCTTCATTTTCAGAAAAATCACATTTTGTTACATTGTTTAACTTTGATGCTCTCTTGGCAATTTCGATAGCCTTTGGATTAACATCATTAACAAAAACTCTCTCAATAGACTCTATTTCATTTGCTACTCGAATACTTCTGGCACCAATCCCTGCAAGAGAATCAAGAAAAACTTTTGGGCCCTTAAAATTTTGTAAAAATGTTGAATATGCTATAATGGAAAAATCTCTGCTTATTCTTGCTCGAGGATTAAAAAAAGCAGGTTGTTTAGGTGGCGCATTTACTAAAAGTGAATCTTTGGGAACCAAAAGTTTAGTTTTTCCCTCTACGGTTTCTACAAGATCATCGATTTCCAATTTCTTTCACAATTGTTATTCTACAATGATTTAATACATCTAGCGCAACAAAAATACAAATGATAATTTGTGGTGTAGATGATGCAGGAAGGGGATCCGTATTAGGTCCGCTTGTCATAGCAGGAATATCTATTGAACGCATAAAGATAAAACGCCTATCAGAAATTGGAGTTAAAGATTCAAAACAACTCAGTCCTAAAATGCGAGAAACATTGTATAAAAAAATTATTGCTATTGTGGATGACTATTATGTTGCAAGAATTCCTCCTAAAATAATAGATGAAAGCGTTCGCAAGAATCAACTAAACCACCTGGAAGCAAAATACATGGCCAAGGTAATTGCAAAATTACGACCTGATTCTTCCTATGTTGATTCATGTGATGTAAACCCGGCTAGGTTTGGTAAAGAAATCTCAAAGCTTGCTAGTTCTGGTAGAATATTTTCAAGACATCATGCAGATAGTAGATTTGCTGTAGTTTCTGCGGCTTCTATTGTGGCAAAAGTAAATAGAGACAGGGAAATTGAAAAACTTCGAAAAAAGTACGATCTAGGAAGTGGATATCCATCTGATTCTAAAACTATGCAGTTTATCAAGAAATGGATCTTGGATCATAATAAAACGCCAGAATTTGTACGCAAAAGCTGGAAGCCAGTGAAAATAATGATGAATCAAATCTAGCCCAAGTATCTTGCAATTGCCATTCCGTGGTCTTTTTCATAAGGATCTAGATTTATTTCCTGAACCATCTCAAAATTGGGACC
>JBOGQR010000097.1:0-5584 GCA_050749225.1 Nitrosopumilaceae archaeon
ATTATGATGTCATCAACAAAATTTGACTCGTTATCTCCTGCAAACCTTTTAATTTCAAAAAAACTCAGTTCCATCAAATGGGAATGAACATAACAGAAAAGATACTTGCTAGAGCATCTGGAAAAACCAGTTTAGCTCCTGACGATGTCGTTTTTGCTAATGTAGACAAGGTAATGGTTCACGATGTTTCCGGACCTGGAGTGATAGCAGTATTTGAAAAATTAAAAAAACAGGGCATGAAGATCGAAAAACTCTGGGATCCATCCAAAGTCTGGGTTGCAGAAGATCATTTTGTCCCTTCTGCTGATAAGGTATCAGCTCAAAATATCGTACTTCTTACCAATTTTACAAAAGAGTTTGGAATTTCAAAACACTTCAAGTATGGAATGGGTCAATACGGAATATGTCATACATTATCACATGAGGAAGCAATGGTTTTGCCTGGTGAAGTCTATGTTGGGGGTGATTCACATACTAATACTACAGGTGCACTTGGTGCATTTGCAGCAGGCCTTGGTCATACCGACGTTGCCTATGTTTTGTTAAATGGAAAGATCTGGTTCAAAGTACCTCCAACAATTTACTTTAAGCTAAATGGAAAATTACCAAGTCATGTAATGGCAAAAGATTTCATACTAAAAATTATAGGTGATATTGGTAATGATGGTGCTGCATACAAGACAATGCAATTTGGAGGTAGTGGAGTTTCTGAAATGTCAGTTGAAGAACGTCTTACTTTGACAAACATGACTACAGAAGCTGGGGCAAAAAGTGGAATCATAGAACCCGATCAAAAACTTAGAGATTATCTATCTGTTAGGGGTGCAACAAAATATGACGAAGTTCATGGAGACCAAGACGCACAATATGAAAAGTTATACGAATATGAAGCATCTGAACTTGAACCTACTGTTGCAAAACCGTTTTCACCAGAAAATATTTCCACAGCACGGGATTTGTCCTCAATTGAGCTAGACAAAGCATACATTGGTTCTTGTACTGGTGCCAAACTTGAAGATCTAAGAGCAGTGGCAAAGATTCTCAAAGGAAGACATGTAAAGATTAGAACCGAGATCTTACCGGCGGCAATTTCAATCTTCAAAAAGGCAATGGATGAAGGTCTCCTTAAAATTTTCATGGATGCTGGAGTGGTTGTTGGTCCACCAACATGTGGTGCCTGTTGTGGAGCGCATATGGGAGTCTTGGCAAAAGATGAGGTTTGCGTCAGTACTACAAATCGTAACTTTCCAGGAAGAATGGGACATTTAGAATCAAAAACATATCTTGCATCACCACTTGTTGCGGCAGCTTCATCTATCACTGGAAAGATAACCGATCCGAGGGACTTGAAATGAAAGGTTCTGTATTAAAATACGAGAAAGATAATATCGATACTGATGTAATTCTTCCAGGTCCTTATCTTAAGATTCATGATTACAAGGAACTTGCAAAACACGCAATGGAAGGCTTAGACAAGGATTTTCATTCCAAAGTAAAGGAAGGTGATTTCATACTTGCAGGTCGTAACTTTGGGTGTGGTTCATCAAGAGAACATGCTCCAATTGCACTTTCATATTCAGGAATCAAAGCGGTTTTGGCTTTGTCATTTGCAAGAATATTTTACAGAAATGCAGTAGATGGTGCATTTTTGTTGCCAATAGAAATTGATGAAAATGCATATAGAGATATTTCACAAGGTGACACTCTTGAGATTGATACTACAAAAAATGAAATAAAAAATATAACTAAAAGCAAAACTTATTCAATGAAGCCTTTTCCTGAATTAATTGGAAAGATTGTTGCTGCAGGTGGCTTGTTCAATTACAAGCCATAAAAATACAGTTTCAAATTTTTTCATGTTATTCTAGATTCAAAAGATCAAGAAATGATATTTATTGAGGATTTTTGGATGCAGAAAGTAATTGACTCAAAATTACATTAATACTGATACTGTCAAATTAACGGAAATTTTAAAGTTGGATGATTCTATTAGGTTTGTAGGTAAAATAAAAAATCGTAAACTGCATTCATTTGTGAGACGTAAAAACAAAACACCACTGCTTGATGAGGAATTAAATAACATGGCTCACTATCAAGCCTCTGTGAAGGCAAATATGGAAAATATGTTTGATAGCACTCTTGGTAAGACAAACTGGATGATTACCTCAAAAGAAAAAGTAAAACTAATTACGCTTTTCTTAGATGATGGTTTACTTATATTATCTACAGAATCTGATGCAAATCACGATGAAGTAATAAGAAAAATTCAAAGTCTGAATCTGAATTTCAGTTAACCAGACTTCGATTTTTTTAATACCATTATATCTCGCATCTGCAGAGAGTTTTGTATATGTCACTAACTCTATTTGAGAAAATTTGGGCTTCTCATATTGTGATACAACAAGATAATGGACCTTCCCTACTTTATGTAGACAGGCATCTCATTCACGAAGTAACATCGCCACAGGCTTTTGATGGATTGAGAATGAATAAACGAATGGTACGAAGAACCGACCTTACATTTGCTACAATGGATCACAATGTTCCAACAACTGACAGATCATTGCCAATTGTAGATCAAATTTCTTCAAGACAAATCCAAGTATTGGAAAAAAACTGTAAAGATTTTGGAATTGAATTATTTGACATCCACAGCCCAAATCAAGGAATAGTACATGTTATTGGTCCAGAGCTTGGTATAACATTGCCTGGCACCACAATTGTTTGTGGTGACAGTCACACCTCTACACATGGAGCCTTTGGTGCATTAGCATTTGGAATAGGAACAAGTGACGTAGAACATGTTTTGGCTACTCAATGTATCTGGATGGAAAAGCCAACAACTTTTGAGATCAAAGTAGAAGGCAAGAGAAAAAATCCACATGCTATTACTGCAAAAGACATTATACTTTCTATTATACGACAGATAGGGACTGCAGGTGGAACTGGCACAGTGATAGAGTATCGAGGAGAGACAATATCTGATCTTACCATGGAACAAAGGATGACAATTTGTAACATGTCTATTGAAGCTGGTGCAAGAGCTGGCCTGATTGCTCCTGACGAAAAAACATTTGAGTTCTTACGAGGAAAGAAATATGTTCCAAAAAATTATGATGAACTTGTAAGTTATTGGCGTGAAAATCTAAAAAGTGATACAGGAGCACATTTTGATAAAAGCTTTACGCTACATGCTGACAAAATATTGCCACAAGTATCATGGGGAACAAATCCTGCTATGACTACTGATGTGACAGGAATTGTACCGTTTCCAGAAGACTATTCTAAAGGAAATCCAGATGAAGAAAAGGCAGCACTCAAAGCATTACAATACATGGATCTCAAACCGGGAATGCAAATCGTAGATATTTCACTTGATCGAATCTTTATTGGTTCTTGTACAAATTCAAGATTAGAAGATCTGATTGAAGCATCCAAAGTCATCAAGGGTAAGAAGATCTCATCAAAGGTGCATGCAATGGTTGTACCAGGTTCGCAACTTGTAAAAAAACAGGCAGAGAAATTGGGGCTAGACAAAATTTTCAAAGATGCAGGATTTGAATGGAGAGAATCAGGCTGTAGTATGTGTCTCGGAATGAATCCTGACATCTTGGCATCTGGTGAAAGATGTGCTAGCACATCAAATAGAAATTTTGAGGGAAGGCAAGGTGCAGGTGGTAGGACTCATCTTGTCAGTCCTATTATGGCAGCTGCTGCTGCGCTAGCAGGACATTTTGTTGATGTAAGAGAATTGGATTTGAATTAGCATGGAATCGTTTAAAAAAATAAAAAGCATTGTCACACCTCTTGATAAGGTAAATGTAGATACTGATCAGATTATTCCAAAACAATTCCTAAAGCTAGTGCAAAAAACGGGATTTGGCCAGTACCTATTTTATGATTGGAGGTTTGAAAATGGAGATAAACTAAGAGAAGACTTTATCTTAAACAATCCAAAATATCATGATTCAAAGATATTACTTACAAGAGATAACTTTGGATGTGGCTCTAGCAGAGAACATGCTGCATGGGCTTTGCTTGATTATGGATTCAGGGTAATAATATCTCCTTCTTTTGCAGATATATTTTACAACAACTGTTTTAAAAATGGAATTTTACCAATAAGACTTGACTCGCAGAATGTAGAAAAATTATTTAAAAATTTATCTGAGATTGAAGTTGATTTACAAAACCAAACCTTATCTACCAGTAATATTGTCATTCCTTTTGAAATAGAAAGTCACAGAAAAAAGACACTGCTTGAAGGATTAGATGAAATTGCTATCACTTTACAATATGAAGATAAAATAACTATGTATGAAAAATCTAAGTTTTAGTTCTTCATTTTTTTAATTATGTTTTTTACTAATTTCTGATTTCTTTCTATTTTTGTTGGTGATTCTACATCTATCCAAGGAGTTTTTTCTATGTCAAATGCGCTAATTGATTGGTTTTTTGATAACCCTTGTAAAATATCATATGACAAATTGATCTGTTTTTGTTTTCTTTGTTTGGATTTAATTAACTTTAAAATTTTTGTAGCAATTATGTATATGCCGAGACATTCTGCCATGGATAACTTGATAATTGGTTTCTCTTTGAATTCTAAAATAAGACCATTTTTTATACGTGCATAACCTGTTTCTTCTTTTCTATAGCATCTTGTAGCAACACAAGCAACGCCTTTCTTTTTCTTGTAGAACTTTAACATCTTTCCAAGATCAACAGGAGTAAGGTTATCTACAAACCATAATAGAAACTCTGAACTTTTTCCCAAAAGACTAGATAGGTGAACAAGATCACCACCTGTACCACTTTGAGAATCCTGAACAAATTTTATTTTTTTCTTGGTTGTTATATTTTCAAAATAGCCCTGTATTTGGCTACCAATTCCATGATAGTCAGCAAGAATAATTACCTCATCGATAAAACCAAAAGACGAGATATACTGTACTATGTGATCTATGAGAGGTTTTCCCTCTATTGGGATCATTGCCTTTGGAAAATAATCTGTAAATGGCTTGCCCCTTGTACCCCGTCCACCGGCCAAAATTACAGCTTTCAAGTCTTATCTGTATGATTTCTGCTTTCTTCTTCTGGCACTAGGCCCACCAAACTTCTTGGGTTCTTTTCGCCTGTCGTCCCCGCTTAGAAGATGTTTATCAAAATCAGTAAGGCGCTTTTTAAGATCCTCACGAACTGTTTTTGTAAATGGATGATCCTTGGGTTCTTTCTTTGATTTTGTCCAGCCTGTCATTGCTCTTGATATAGCTACAGAAGATGCATAGGCTTGTCCCATGAAACCACCACCGCTTACCCTAACGAAAAGATCAATTTTATCTCTCAAATCGCCAGCAACCTCTAACGGTACAAGCATTACCTCTCTTGCGGTTTCTTGTTGAACCATCTCTACTGGAATGTTGTTTACTCTAACCATGCCTACTCCCTTTGCAATGTGAACATGTGCTCTTGCAGATTTTCTTGATGCAAAATAACTTTCTACTCTAGTAACCATTATTCATGCCATCCTACTAATTTTCCAAGATCTCCCATGCTAGTATAGTATGGAGAAGCTTTTCTAATC
>JBOGQR010000098.1:0-5567 GCA_050749225.1 Nitrosopumilaceae archaeon
CCGCAATTTTATCTGTAACCATGATTTGATTTACATCTCCTATTGCATAGACATTTTCAAAATTTGTTTTACAGGTTCTGTCAACTGGAATGAATTTTCCCTTTTCTGCAAAGCCTGCTTCAACTACAACTGATGGAGCCTTGTGTGGCGGAACTGCAATAAGAAGATCAAAACCAGCTACAGATTCTTCGAACTTTAGTGTCTTTGGTCCAACAGAGATTGTTTTTTGTGAACCATGAAACTCTATGTTTTTTGATTTTAAAAGTTGCAATAGTTCTTCGCTCACTTGAGGACCACCTGCGGGAAGTGTTATTGGGGTTGGACTGAAAAAATCAATTTTTACAGAATCACTGGCGCCGCTGTCTTTTAGCATCGATCTTATGAGAAGAGCTGCCTCATAGGGAGCTGGCGGACACTTGTAGGGCAGGCCCATTATTGCCATTGCTATCTTGCCTGACTTTATCCTCTTTATTGCATCACGAATTTTTGGTACATCTTTTAGCTCATACAAGATTAATCCATTGTTTGAAAGACCTGGGATTTGTTCTGGTGCAAGCTCAACTCCAAGTGCAATTATCAGATAATCATATGGCAGTTCTTTTGATTTTGTTGTAACGGTTTTGTTTTGTGGATCAATCCTGATTATTTCCTCATTGATAAAATCAATTCCTTTTTTTGTTATTGTCTGTAAGGGTTTTTTTGAATGCTCAAATTCCCTTGTTCCATTTAGGATCCATAATTTTACCAAGTCCATCATGAAATAGTCTTTTTTGTCAATTACAGTAATTTTGACTTCGGATGAAAGATTTTGCCTTAGCTCATTTGCTGCAGCAAGACCCCCAAATCCCCCGCCTAAAATCAGAATGTTTGTATTTATTATCTAACACCTAACACTATCTTTCTTGTGTTGTTGGCCTTACTGTAATTTCATTAACGTTCATGCGCAATGGAGATTCTAACGCAAACATTATCGAGTTTGCAATGTCTTCTGCCTGTAATGCTTCAGTGTCCTTTGAGTGTTTTACAAAAGCCTCTAGTGATTTGTCAGTTATAGTATTGGTAAGCTCAGTTGCTACAATGCCCGGCTCTATTGTTGTCACCCGAATCTTGTTTCTTACACTTAGTTCTTGTCGTAGCCCTTCACTGAAGGCTCTTACTGCATATTTTGTTGCACAATAAACACTGCCTGCAGGAAATACAACTCTTCCCGCAACTGATGAGATGTTTACGATATGACCAGAATTCTGGGCAATCATGTGAGGAATGACGGCGGCAGTACAGAAAAGCACTCCCTTGATATTAACATCAACCATTTGTTCCCACTCGTCAACTTTTAGGTTCTTGACAAAGCTTAGAGGCATGATTCCAGCGTTGTTAATTAAAATATCTACTTTATTCCATTTTTTTATTGCAGCATCAACTAGTGCTTGACAGTCATTGCGTTTTGTCACATCACATGGTACAACAATACATTCAGCACCATTTTTTGTAATTTCTTTTTGTAATTCCTCCAATTGCTTGGTTCTTCTAGCAGCAATTGCTATTTTTGCACCTGCCTTTGCAAGAGATAATGCGGTAGCATAACCTATTCCACTACTTGCACCAGTTACAATTGCTACTTTGTCTTTTAACATTTGAAAATCTGTTTTTTATCATGATGTATTGTGTAAATATGTTTTGTTGATCTGATGCTAAACTAACTTTGTTCCCTAACACTAATTTAGCGTGAATTTTTAATTATTGTATGGAAGAGTTTAACTGTGCATATTGTGGCGAAAAGCAAGACTTGCCTTTTGAATGCAATTACTGCAAAGACAAGTTCTGTGCCGATCACAGATTACCAGAGGCCCACAGATGTGTTAAACTCCATCAGATCAGAGCAAAAAGATTTGGTCAAAATAGTATAAAACGCGATAAGGGAATTGGACGACAGAGTATTTTCAAAAGAGTTTTGAATAAATTTCGTAGTTAGTAAAGTGCCCTTTCTGGATTTAGTTTGGAAAGTTTTGCCTGATAGAATAATGCAAATGCCAAAGCTAACAAGACCCCACCAGTGAGCCAGTGAGCAACCTGCATTGTAAGATAAACTATGCCAAAACCAACACACATTGTTGCTTGAGTTAAAAGTTTTATCCATGATGGGATTTTTGCAAATCTGCATACCATCTCAATAATAAAAAGTCCAGCAACTGGATAAAGTATGATTAGAAAATATGTACCTAGATGAACGCCATTATGCATTTATTCTTAGGAAATATCAGGTGTAATTTCTAGTCTTCCCAGCTTATCTTTACAGCAATTTTCTTATTGATGAGAGCAAGGGCATTCTCAAAAGGAAGTGTTGCCACATCTTCTGCATCAAATGGTCCATATTTTTGAAGATCAGAGCCTATGATTTGGTCTATTGGTTTTAAGAAGCGTATTACAATAGATCGTGTTCTGTGATTATTGGCTACTGTCTCAAGTAGTTTCAATCTGCCGTTTAGTGTGGCTGCAAGAATAACTTCCTTTCTTTGTCGCAGTTCGTCTTCAGAATCCAAGATGAATCTTTCTTCATCAAGCAAATTTGAATAATCAAGTTCTTTTGATTTTACTGCCTTTTCAATTCTTATTTTTAAAAGAAGTGTAGTCATGTCTGATATTATTTTTACAAGTGAATCTTTGATTTTTGATTCTATTCCATCATATCCTTGATTTTTCAGATTACCAATTAGCGCGCCTATACTGGAATAAAGCTCTGGATCAATTTCTTGAACAGGATCATTTTCAATTTCAAGCTGTAAGATGGCGTACAATGAATTTACATCAATTTTTTTTGTTTCTGACATTTGCACACCCAATAATACTTAAATCATGGACTCCTTGTGTTATGATCAAGGAACTAAATTGCCATATAAAGTGATTGGTGGGGAACCTGTATTAATTTCCTATTCGGCTGATGAAGTTTTTGCTAAGATAAAACATGAACAAATAAAATTTATTGATTTACAGTTTACAGGATTATTAGGACGATTCCATCACACCACAATCTCAGCCAATTTGTTTACTCCACAACAAATGCAAGATGGTTTACCAAAGCTTGATGGTTCCTCAATTGTTGGTTTTGCAAGTGTGGATGATTCTGATATGGTGCTCAAGCCAGATCCAAATACATATGCAATCATTCCTTGGATGACAAACGGTAAAACTGCAAGATTAATGTGCGATGTTTATTGGGGGTGGGATAAGGGTAGACTAGAGCGAGATCCCAGGGGCATAGCACAAAGGGCAGAAAAATATCTCAAAACGCAGGGATTTGATTACAGCTATTGGGGACCAGAGGTAGAGTTTTTCGTTTTTGACAAGATTTCTTGGGATGTCCTGACACCATACAAAGGTCAGTCATATTCAATAGAGTCAAAAGAAGCTCCTTGGAGTCAGGAAGGAAAAGGCTACCCCATGGCCTTGCAAAAGGGATACTATCCAAGTACCCCGTCTGACACATTAACAGAATATAGAAACGAGTGTGTTGACATTTTGAATGAAAATTTTGGTATTTTGTGTGATAACCATCATCATGAAGTTGCAACTGCAGGTCAGTGTGAAATTGATATCAGGTATGATCATTTAACAAATGCTGCAGATGGTGCACAAACCTACAAGTATGTTGTGAGAAATGTTGCAGTAAAGTATAGCAAGATTGCAACCATGATGCCAAAACCAATTTCGATGGATGCTGGTTCTGGGATGCATACAAACGTCAGCCTCTGGAAAGATGACAAGAATATGTTTTTTGACAAAGATGATAAAGATGAGATTAGCCAATCTGCTAGATATTTTTGTGGTGGCATTATGAATCATGCAAGAGCGCTTGCGGCAATTGTAGCACCAACAACAAATTCGTATCATAGATTGGTCCCAGGATATGAGGCACCAGTCTATGTAGCATGGAGTCCAAGTAATAGATCTGCAATAGTAAGAATTCCTGCACATTTCAAGGGAGAAAAATATGCAAAATTAAAAAGATTAGAGTTTAGAGCGCCTGATCCTTCATCAAATCCATATCTTGTCTTTTCTGCAGTGCTAGCTGCGGGTCTTGATGGAATTAAAAAGAAACTGGAACCGGGAGATCCTGTTCATGAAGATATCTATAAGATGAGTAAAAAAGAACGTGATGCAAGGGGAATCAAGTCTTTGCCTGCAACACTTGGTGAGGCACTTGATGCACTTGAAAGTGATAGAAAGTTTCTCAATCCAATATTTTCAAATGACGTACTTGATAGAGTTATTGAATTAGAAAGAAAGGATGAGCACGAGGTCTCAATTAGACCACACCCGCACGAATTTTACCTATATTTTGACATCTAAAGTTTGCCCATTACTGCATACACAAGCAACAAGGCAACAGCTAAAATTGCAAAACCTGCAATAAGATAGCCCTTTTTGTGTTTGTCAGATGTACCTGCCTTGTATATCGATAATGCTCCTGCAAGGCCAATAAAGAGAATCAGCACTCCTTCAATTACATTATCACCATTGCTATGTGTGATAACAGGATAAAACATTCCAGAAAGCAGTGCAAAGAAAAATATCAAATAACCATATTTTACGCCGGCAAGAATTTTTGAGCTGCCGCCAAATTCCATAAAAATTTGTAACAAGAATCGGCAAATAAACCTTTGATGATAATATAGAATCTTGTATGGTTTTTACATGTCCATGGGTGGCATACCGCCCATTCCACCCATACCGCCCATGCCTCCCATTCCTGGCATGCCTCCCATACCACCCATTCCTTCTCCACCCGGTGGAGGACCTGCAGATTTTGCAATAGCAATTACATCATCAATTCTTAAGATCATACATGCTGCTTCAGTAGCAGATGAGACGATCTGGTTTTTCACAGAAAGTGGCTCAAAGATATCAGTAGAATGCATGCTTGTGACTATGCCTTTCATTACATCTATTCCAGTCCATTTGTTTCCTTTGAGTTGTCTTGAGCGTAGTGATGCCAAAGTATCAATTGGATCCATACCAGCATTTTCAGCAAGTGTGAGAGGAATTACCTCAAGTGAGTCTGCAAATTTTTCTACAGCTAGTTGCTCACGTCCTTCTAGTGATTTTGCCCATTCTCTAAGCTTTGTTGCAGCATAGGTCTCTGGTGCGCCTCCTCCGGCTACAATCATTGGGTTTTCCATTACGTCTTTTACAACCATTAATGCATCATGAACTGATCTTTCTACTTCATCAACAACTCTTTGTGATCCTCCCCTGACAAGAATAGTTACAGCCTTTGGATGCTTGCATCCTTCAACAAAGACCCATCTGTCTGTCTCTACTTTTCTTTCTTCGACATTTTCTGCAGATCCCAAATCTTTTTCAAATAAGTCATCAAGATTTGTCACCATTCTTGCACCAGTTGCTTTTGCAAGTTTTGAAAGATCACTTTCTTTTACTCTTCTTACCGTAAGTATTCCTGCCTTTGCAAGATAGTGTTGTGCTATATCATCAATGCCTTTTTGGCATAGTAGTACGTTTGCACCAGATGCAATTACCTTATCCACCATGTTTTTGATCATCTTATTTTC
>JBOGQR010000099.1:0-5534 GCA_050749225.1 Nitrosopumilaceae archaeon
GTCATTTCCTTGTAGCATATATGAAACTGCAAAACCAAACATAAGATTTGCAAAGAATGCTCCAAAGAGCAAAACTTTTGTTATTTGCCAAATTATAAAATTCGGAACACTAAGCTTGTAATCTTTAAAGCTTGGTATATTATCAGTTACAGAGTAGTTGTTTCCTTTTTTTAGAAAATTTATTGCAGCATGAATACTATACCAAGCAATAGAAGAGCGATTTTTGATATTTACTCTTATCAATACTATGGAAGCAAGTATTACAGCCGAAAGAAGAGAATAGTAAAGTGGTTTTGTAAATAGGTGGCCAAATTCTTTTACATTCATAAATAAAATTACAGCCTGATTGCTTATCATCACAAAAATTACAATACCAATTAGTGCGGCAATCCCTATTCTGATGTATCTTCCTGTATCACGCGGAGGTGGATTATCTTGAGTAGATGAGCTGTACAAAATCATGCTTCCTTAATTTGTGTCAAATTAATGTCTTACCTAGAAAGACATAGTTGTATGGAATCTTGTAAAATGCATAAATTTCTGTAAATTGAGCCTAATTTTCACTATTATTGAGTAACATCAGCTAGTCCTTTGCAAATCATGTAAACTGCTGTATGTTTTGGTATAGAGATGGTTTCATTAAGATATGGTCCATATTTCTTATTTTTTAGTTTAAACGGTACGGGGCAATTTGCTAAAATCTCAACTTTTTCATCGCCAAGTAAGCAAGCATCAGAAAATGGATCAAAGTTTTCTAAATCCTTACAGAGAATTTTTGAAAGACCACTTTTGCTGTTAATAGATCCACCTAATCTGAAGATTCTGTGAACATCCATTGTTACCTTAGGATCTATTCTTACACCTATCGTATGTCTCATTTCTTCAAGTCGTGACTGAAAAGATGAATATCCTCCTAAAAGTATTTCTTGAATAATTTTGGGTCGCTTTGATTTTGAACCAAAAATTTCTCTTGCTGCTCGTCCACGCCAACCTTTTTCTCCAATATCCAGAAGTGACATCTTTGAACTATTTTGCTTATTAATTCCAAAAGTTTCGGGTATCACTCCATTAAATATGATATAATCTGCCAAGTCTGCTCTTTCTCTAGAATCCAAGGTTTGATATTCAGAATTTTCTATATGTACATGAAATCCCTCATTTCCAGAAAAATAGACTAAAATTTTTTCGTTGTTTATTGCAAGATCTTCTGTCAAAACTTGGGTTAGTTTTTTCACTTCTTTCTTTGCTTCAGATATACAATTCTGGCAAGCAACCGATATTACATCAAATTTATCATAATTGCATTTAACACATTTTGATGATTGTCCGTTTATGCTTTGACAAGAGTTGCATTTGAAACAACTATGATCTTTCCTACAATCAAGTTTCAGATCCTTTGCATCTATATCAAATATCAGTTCTGCTTCTTTCCAATCCTTTTCTGACATTGGAAGGTTTGGAAAAGAGTAACAAGCGTTTGAGCAATAAACGTCAGATGGTACCTGCGTCATAAGTAAAAAATGCAAATCCTTGTCATTTTTTATTGTAAGATGTCTAATCATGCCCGAGTTAAATTTTTGATAGCCAAATTCTCGCTCTGAAGTTCTAGAGGGAACATGAATTAGCTCAAAGTTACTAAAGTAGTATTCTTTCAGGGCTGCTTCTACAAAGTTTACATTTTTTTCAAGCATTGGTTTTCCTCCTTGTACCAAACTGAACTGGATTTACTATTCCGTCACATTCTGGTATAGCAAAGCAAAGATTTTCACTCTTTAGTTTATCACATGATGGACAAACATATTTTGTTCCTTTACCAGATGAACCTGCTATATGTTCGAGTTGATATTTTGTAACACGTTCATTGTAATCTGGGGCATTTTTAAATAATGGAGCAATCTGTTCTATGGTTTGTCCTTTTGCTAGCAGATATGTAGCAAGCATAAACCTTCCAGAATGAGGCAAGTTTTCTCCTTTATCAAGTACTTCGATTGCGTGTTTGATACATGGTGGATAATCGCTAGAAACAATTACAGTAGTAGAAAATTTCTTTGCAAGCAATACCAAATCTCCTATGCGTTCCCGAAATGTTTCTGGAATAAATGATACACTAATTGATTGTATCTTTGAATTGATATATACGTCAAGTTCTTTTCGTACGAGTCTGACTATTTCATGTGAAGATAAATACACATAGCCATTTTCTACTCGCCTATTTACTAGCTTCCATTCTCGTTCATTAAAATGAGTTGCACGCTTAAGATAATCTGCAATACGAATTGTTAATCTATCATCTTCCATTTCCACTTGTATTGAAAAAAGATCTTGGATTATTTTCAGGGAAGACTGAATTGATTCCTCTTTTAGTTTTAGGTTTTCTAATATAGTACGGTCTTTTTGTAAAGCATTAAGTCCTTGTTCTAGATATCTTTCTGCTCTTCTTGCTTCTGCAAGGGAAAATCTTCTGTTTAGAGTAGATATACCTGCTGATTTTAATAATATTATAGCAATAACAAAAGAAAGAATCTCCAAATCTGGATTTTCAATATCACCGCCATAAATTTGCCCCGTAGTAGCAACAACAATTCTGCCATATGCCTTTTCAACTACTGGCTTCCAATCTGGATCTGATAGTTGTTCTAGGTTGAATCCCTTATCTCTTAGATAATCTCCAGTTTCCGCAAGGAATGGATACTTTGCAAGTTCCTTTATGCCAAGTTGTAACACATTTTCTTTGTTTCTTTTTACCTTAAAAATTTGATTATGTTTTCAAAATGAGAATTTGTGGTATAATTTTGCTTCAAATACTGCCTAGGAGTTTAAATTATCCTCAATTAAATTACCAACATGCAGGTTGGCTTGCATGTATCCATAGCTGGCTCCATAGACAAATCAGTTGATAACGCAGTAGCAATGGGTTGTTCAGCATTTCAGATTTTTACAAGAAACCCAAGAGGGTGGGCTGCAAAGACACTTTCCAAAGATGATGTTACAAGTTTTAAAGAAAAACTTGCAGCAAGTAAGATTGATAGATTTGCAACTGTTGCTCACATGCCATATTTACCAAACCTTTCTTCTCCCGAAGATGATCCATTTGCAAAATCTTTGAACTCGTTAATAGATGAGATAAAAAGATGCAGTAAACTGGGGATCCCATATCTTGTTGCACATCTTGGCAGCCACAAAGGAACAGGAGATAAAAAAGGAATAGAAAAATTAGTTAAAGCATTCACAAAAGCTGCTAAAGAAACAACAGATGATGTTATCATACTTCTTGAAAATACTGCAGGACAAAAAAACAGCGTTGGTTCTGATTTTGAACAGCTTGCATCCATACTATTTCAACTTAAACCAGAAAAAAGATTCGGAGTATGTCTGGATACATGTCATGCCTTTGCAGCAGGATATGATTTGAGAACGAAAAAAGATGCTGCCTTGACTCTCGAAAAGTTTGGAAAGGCAATAGGCTTTGAGCAACTCAAAATAGTTCATTTAAACGACTCGAAAGGAGAGATTGGTTGCAATATTGATAGACATGAACATATCGGATTAGGACAAATTGGCGAAGTTGGTCTTACTCAAGTTATAAAATTTTCTAACTCTAGAAATATTCCAATTATCTTAGAAACACCAATAGATGAAAAACGTGACGATCTTGGAAACATAAAAAAAGTAAAGGAATTAGCGTAATTATATATGAATTCGAGTAGAGTGACTTGATGTGAACTATGATCAGATAATGCAACTTGCATTAGAACGTGGGTTTTATTTTCCTAGCTGTGAAATTTATGCAGATGCACAGGCTGGTTTTTGGGAATATGGTCCGTCTGGTGTCAGTCTAAAAAATAAATTTATTGAATTGTGGAGACGAGAGTTTGTCAGAAGAGACAGGATGATGGAAATAGATGGCTCTCAAATAATGTCACAGACTGTTTTTGTAGCATCTGGTCATCTTTCTAGTTTTGCAGATCCCATCATAGGATGCCAGAAATGCAAGTCAATTTTTAGAGCAGATAAACTAATTACAGAAATTACCTCGATTGTGGTGCCTGAAAGTGCTGATCTTTCTGAGTTTGATAAAGTAATTTTAGAAAAAAATGTAGTCTGCCCAAAATGCAAAGGTACCTTTGAGAAGACTCGTAAATTCAACATGATGTTTAAGATCGGCATAGGACCTGAATCAGAACCAGCATATCTTAGGCCAGAAACATGCCAATCCATTTTTGTTGATTTTCCTAGACTTTTTAAAACAATGCGAGGTAAATTGCCTATAGGAATCGCACAAATTGGAAAGAGCTTTAGAAATGAAATTTCTCCTAGACAGAGCCTCTTAAGACTAAGGGAATTTTATCAGGCAGAGATTGAAGTTTTTTGTAATCCAAACAAATTAGATAATCTTGAAAAATTTTCTGAGGTTGAAAATACTGAGATCAGAATTATGGTCGGGGATGAAATTAGAGATATGACTTGCAGACAAGCTCTAGATGCTGGAATTTTACCAAATAAGCTTGTTGCATACTATTTGGGTCTGCTAATAGAGTTTTATCAAAAAACTGGAATTGATGTCAAAAGAAGTAGATTTCGAAAATTAGGAGACAAGGAAAAGGCATTTTATGCATCGGTTGCTTTTGATTTTGAAGTTGAAACTACTACGGGATGGTTAGAGCTTGTTGCATGTAACTATAGATCTGATTATGATTTAACAAGTCATGCTAATACAAGTAAAGAGAAATTTGAGGTGTTAGATGACGAGGTCAAAGTTCTACCACATGTGTTTGAGTTGTCTATGGGTATAGACCGAAGTCTCTATACCATACTAGAACATAGTTTTCGTGAAGATAAAGAAAATGACAGAGTTGTTCTTTCTTTAAAGCCATATCTTGCACCAGTTCATGTTGGTATACTATCTCTTATGAAAAAAGATGGACTTGCAGAAAAAGCAGAGGAAGTTTTTTTTAAGCTTAGAACAAAATATGACACGTTTTTGGATCACTCTGGTGCCATTGGAAGAAGATATAGAAGGTTAGATGAAGTTGGAGCACCACTAGCTGTTACTGTTGATCACCAGACTCTGCAAGATGATACTATTACTGTAAGGATACGTGATTCTATGAGTCAGGAAAGGATAAAAATTTCAGACCTTGATTCGTATCTTGCAAGATCTACTACATATCCTTAGATCAACTATATTCTTTAAGATAAAGTAGAATGCAAATTAATCTTGTAGTAGTTACATGTCTTTTTTATCTGGCAAACATCACACATGGGAGATATTGGTTTACAGATATTTTGACCATACATCACAAATATATCATTTATTTTAAGCCAGTATTTTTTTGGAATTTTTTTCATTAATTCAAATTCTGTTTCTTCAGGAGTTTTTGTTTGTACTAGACCAAGTCTATTGGAAATCCTATGAACATGTGTATCAACAGGTATTGCAGGTTTTTCAAATGCATATACAAGAACACAATTTGCAGTTTTTCTGCCTACGCCTGGAAGTTTGAGTAATTCATTCAGAGTGTCGGGGACCCTAC